>JBAWDI010000653.1:0-12501 GCA_049590695.1 Bryobacteraceae bacterium | reverse complement strand
GGGCAAGCTAAAGCATGCCCCACCACGGTGGGGCATGCTTTAGCTTGCCCTTACTGGATGTTCAAGGTCACCGCATTGGCCGCCTTCCCATCCACCGTCACAACAACCGCAACTTCCCCGCGCCCGGCCAGCGAACGCGGCAGCGGCCCGAGGTTCACCTGGTCCAATCCCACATACTGGCTCTGCGCCACCGGCCCCGTAACACTCACTGACACGCCGCCGACAGTAGCCACCGCCTGCTGTTGGAAGCCGCGCATGCCGGTGCCGTAGAGCGACAAGAAGAGTTGGTCGGAAGCGGCCCACAGGTCCACGGGAGCCGCCACGCAACTTCCCGCCACGGTCCCGCACCTGAACACCGGCTCGGAGATCTGCGACCCATCGCTCTTCACGAGCACCGCCATCGCCGCGGCCACCCCCTTTCCATCCGCATTGGCCGAGAACAATCCTGGCGCGACCGTATCGACCATTACAGTGCCCACGGCAACATTCGACACCGTGATGGTGGCTTGTCCGGTAGCCGTTGCCGCCGGCACCACGAAGTTGATTTGGGTCGAGACAGTCGCCAGAACCTGCGCGCTGCGTACCGCGCCCGTGCTGTCCGTTACAGTGACCGTGCCGCCCGCCAGTCCGCTGCCGAACGCCGAGACAAGCGACCCGGGCGCCACTGAAGCACCCGCATAGCTCGCCGCCGAAACCGTCGTCAGGGCCGGCGCGTAACGTGCCACGCGAAAACCGATGTGATAGTAGGGACCGTTGGGGTTGTCCGGCGCGCGGTAGTACGCGGGATCGCGGTTCGACACCCTGGCGTGGCCGGGGTCGCCCACGCCGCCGTTGTACCAACTGCCGCCGCGCATGTTCCGGTACGGCAGTCCGTCCGGCATCGGACTGCCGGTATCCGGGCCGGGCGGGTCCTTGTACGGGCTGACGCTGTAATAGTTGGTATCGTACCAGTCGTTGACCCACTGCCAGACGTTGCCGGCCATGTCGGAAAGGCCCCAGGCATTGGAACCGTTGGAGGTCTGATAGGTCTGCTGGCTGCCCGGCCATCCGAACTCCGCCTGGGTGTGCAGTTGCCCGTTGTAGAAGCCGACGGGCGTGGTCCAGGGATAGGGACCGGTCTGGAAGGGGTTGTTCGGGTCCGGGCCCTGGTCGGGGTTGTTGGGGTCCGGCCAGTTGGCTTTGGTATTGTCCGCATCGTTGCCCCAGGGGAAGATGTAATAGGGATTGTACTGGCCGCCCCGTCCGGCGTACTCCCACTCCGCCTCAGTCGGCAAGCGGTAGCCGTTTTTGGTGAAATCGACCTTCCAGGTAGTCAGGTCGTAGCAAGGTTGAAGCCCCTGTTGCTGGCTGAGCCAGTTAGTGTAAGCCACGGCGCCGAACCATCTGACTCCCACGGGATGATTGGCCCGGTTGTCAACCACCGTGAACTTAGTGCCGTCCCATCCGATGCTGCTGTAGTTTAACACCGGCTGTGTCTCGACGTAGAAATCGCTGCCGCCCTTGCCGTAAATCAATCCGGCCCGTACCTCGATCGACCCTTGCGAATACGCCGAGTTGAGGAAGTCCACGTATTGCTGGTTAGTAACGTCATAAGTGCCGATCAGCAACGCGTCGATCCACACCATGTGCAGCGGCCGTTCGTCGCTGGGATGCTGCGGATCGACGAAATTGTAGTGGTCTCCCATCTGGAATTCCCCGGCCGGCAGCAGCGTGAGTTGCGGGTACTGAGCCTGCGCGGCCATGGCCATCAGTACACCGAGAATCAGCTTCACTTGATGTTCACCGTGACCGCGTTGGCCGTCCTGCCATCCACCTGCAAGACGATGCTGCTATTGCCCTTGCCTGCCAGCGTCCGCGGCAGGGGCCCCACATTGACCTGATCGAGGCCCTGGAACTGCGACTGGGCGGTCGCGGCGAGCACGGGAACCACCACGCCGCCGATCGAGACGGTCACAGCCGAGAGCGCACTAAGTCCGCGGATACCCGTGCCGTACAGCGACAGGTACACTTGGTCTGTCGCGGCGCCGAGATCAATCGGCACGGCGACGTACTGCTTCCCAACCGCATCATAAGTGAAGACAGGCACGTCGCTGCGCTGGCCGTTCCCATCGACGCGCAGGCCAATAATGGCGCCGACACCCTTCCCGCTGGCGTTCGCAGAAAACAGCCCCGGCGCCACCGATTCCACCACCACGTTGGCCGAGGCGCTGCCGATGGTCAAGATCGCGGGACCGGGAGCGCACCCGTCGGGCACCAGCAGATTGATCTGCGTAGGGGAAGTGTAGAACAGGGGGCACGATTGGGTGACGCCCGCACTGTCGGTGATCCGGACCCCGGCGTCCGCCGCCAGGCTGCTCCCGAATGCGCTCATTATCGCGCCGGAAGCCACCGATCCCGCCTGCATGCCGGCTCCGTTCACCACGGCGAAGGCGTACTGCTCAATGAGGCCCTGGGGCGTCAGGTCCCGGCCTACGAGGCCAGCATAATCCGGCGCGTACTTGCGCACCTTGAACACCGCATTCATATTCTCATTCTTGGCGTCGAGGGCCGGTGTCTGCCCTTGCGTGAGAGGCCCTGCCTGGACCACGGGATTCACGTACTTCCACACCATCTCGCCCGCGGCGGTCATCTCCATCAGCAATCCTAAGGTGCCGTAACAGATCAGAGTGTTCCCGTTGGGCATGCGCTCAGCCCCGCCGATATCCGGCACGAAATATTGGTTCGCGCCCGTGCCCGCGTAGGTCCACGTGAGCTGCTTTGGTCCATAAGCCGCGCCGGAGACAAGCGAGTAGTTGCCGCTCGCGTCAACCGGCGAGACAAACTCGTCCACCGAAGAATACTGGCCGGCGGGCCGATTGACACCGTTGTTAAAAACCAGCACATCTCCCGCGCCGGGGAGTCCCGGGGCGATCCACTGAGCGTCGTGCTGCTGGTAGAGCATTTCATCGGCGCTCTTGCCCGCGGAATACATCGCCGGGTTGCCCCAACGGTATAGCAGATCGCCGCCCTTGCCGTACCGGCCGCCCGTATGACCGGCCGCCTGGGCCGTGGTGGTGGAGTGATCGATTACCCAGATTTCGCTGTTGCCCCGGACGCTGAGCATGATCTGGTCGGTCGCGGGATTGTAGTCGATCGCATTCATGTGGTTCCAGAACGCGGCGATTTGTTGGGGGTAGGAAGCGTTCGGGTCTACCAGTTCCGGATGAGCGGCGGGACTGCCGTAGCCGGCTTTTGTGGAGTCGTAGTTCTGGACCAGGTGATCCCAGACATGCCACTCCCAGACGACCTGGCCGCCCGTGGGGTAGATCGGCTGAATCTCGACGACCGCGTCAGGGTAGATATCTCCATTTCCTCCGGACTGCAACATGTTGGGCCTGAATCCCGCGGCCAGCATGTCGGCGGGGGTCTTGGTTTCGTCCATCAGCGCGATGACGTTGCCGTTCGGAAGCTGCTTGAAGTCGTGATGCAGCGCGTAGGTGGGCGTGGCATAGTCGAACGTCCACAGCACATTGCCCTGCCAGTCGTACTCCCGGATCTGCCCGCCATCGCCGCCGCCGATGGGTGGTCCTGCATTGGGTAGCGAGTCGGCGCGCAGAAGATGGCCGTTCGGCAGAAGATAGGCCATCCGTCCGGGCTCGTAGTTGCCACTGTTCCAGGTGTGGACCACCTGGCCGTTGTTGTCGATCAGGTAGGTGAGCCCGTTATGCAACGGGGGCATCAGGACGTAGCCCGGAGAGGTTTTCGCCGAGTTGTTCAGGAACAGACCGACCGTCTGGGTCTGGGCTTCGAAAACCGGCATGGAAACAACCAGAGCTGCAAGTGTAAATATGCCGGATCGGATCATCGCTGCGCTCTTTCCCGCCGTGTATATAGACCGGATTCGACGGCGGCGGGTTTACATCCCGGTTTAGATCCTTGTTTCTTTTCCACCCGGTTCCGCATCCAAAAAGGGAAACGGGTGTTCCGGACCCCATTTGCGCGCGGACCGGCTCCCACTGGTTTGCAAAACATTTGCCTTGCGTGCAGGTCCCGAACATTTTAAGATAACGGTGTAGCTTTACTCCGATTTCAGTGCGGGAGGCAGCATGATTTATTCGCGTTCGGCCGAATACGCGATTCGCGCGTTTGTCCACTTGGCGCAGGTGCCCGAGGGCAAGTACGCCATGGTGAAGAATATTGCTGAGCAGGAACAGATTCCGGCTCACTTCCTGGCGAAGATCTTGCAGCAGCTTGCTCGCAAAGGTCTGCTCCGCTCCAGCAAGGGTCCCACCGGCGGCTTCGCCATGCGCGTGGACCCCGCCGAGGTTCGCTTGCTCGACATTGTCGAGGCGTTGGATGGCCTGGCGCCCTTCCAGCAGTGCGCCAGCGGTCTGGCCGAGTGCAACGACGATATGCCGTGCTCCATGCACGATAGCTGGGTGGCCCTGCGTTCGCGTATCATGGATTACTTGGGGAAGAATACCATTGCCGACCTGGTCAAGGCGCTGGAGCTGAAGAAGAAGTCCATAGCGATGGCTACCAAGCGCAAGGCCAGGCGCGTGGCTTCCGCAAAACGGGCCTGAAGCCCGGCAACTCTAGGTAATCCGGAGGCAACATGGGACAATCCGTCCTTGTCCCCATGGTGGTCGAACAGACCTCCAGGGGAGAACGTGCGTACGATATCTATTCCCGGCTGTTGAAGGAGAACATCATCTTTCTGGGCACCCCGATTGACGACCAGGTGGCCAACCTGATCATCGCCCAATTGCTCTTTCTGGAAGCCGAAGATCCGGAGAAGGACATCTCCATCTACATCAACTCTCCGGGCGGCTCCATCACGGCGGGCCTCGCCATTCTGGACACCATGGCGTTCATCCGGCCGGACATCGTGACCATCTGCGTGGGCCAGGCGGCTTCCATGGCCGCCGTGCTGCTGGCCAAGGGCGCCAAGGGAAAGCGCTTCAGCCTGCCGAATTCCCGCATCATGATTCACCAGCCCTCCATGCAGGGCCTGGCCGGGCAGGCGGCCGACATCGATATTTACGCCCGCGAAATCCTGCGCATGCGCGAGATTCTCAACGTCATGCTGGCCGAGGCCACCGGCCAGCCGGTGGAGCGCGTCGCCAAGGACGTGGATCGGGATTACATCCTCGAGCCCGAACAGGCCGTGGAGTACGGCATGATCGACCGCGTCATCACCAGCCGCGACATGGCGCCCGTCTCCATCAAAGGCGTTTGACGCCACCCCGCTCAACGCATCCCCACCAGCCGCTTCGCCAGGTACGGGAATAACTCCAGAACTCCATGCAGCACCAGGCCGGTGACGCCCTGGTATGGATTGAAACGGTCGATTTCGGCGTACGCCAACCCGCTCCGGCCCAGCACCACGTGCAGACTGAAACGCGTCCCGTTGCGATACGAACGGTATTCCGTCAATACGCCGCCTACTTCGCCCGCATGCAGTATCCCGAGAGGTCCCTGGGCGAACAGCGACCGGTTTTCCAGCTCCTTGCGGGCCTCGTGCGGAGAGGCGAATCGAAAGGTCATCCCCGTCCCGGCGCTCTGAATTGAAATGGGATCCGGAGGAATCCCAAATGCGGCCAGGGCATCCTCGGTCCGTTTGTGGAGTTCAGTTTTTCGACGCACTCCTCCGCAGTGTACACTAAGGAACAACCCCAAAATGGCACCGTGCGGCAAGCTGCTGTGGATCGCTCTGCTCCTGGGATTCGGTGGTTGTCTGGCGGCTCAGCCGGCAATTCTGATCGACCAGGCTTTCGACCGGCTCTACAACTTCGATTTCAAAGAAGCGCAAGAAATACTCGACCGGCAGCGCCAACTGACCCCGGACGACCCGCTGCCCCTTAGTGTCAAGGCGGCCAGCCACTTGTTTTCCGAGCTGTATCGCCTGAGAATTCTGGAGCTCGATTTCTTCACCGATGACGATAAAGTGGTCGACCGGCGGGCGCGGGTGCCCGATCCGGCGGCTCGGCGGGCATTCTTCCAGTCGCTGGACCGTGCCGAACGCCTCGCCGGCGTGCGCCTGGCCTCGCACCCGGACGATCCCGGCGCGCTCTTCGCGCTATCGATGGCCACCGGCCTGGAAACCGACTACGCGGCCCTCGTCGAGTGGCGGCGTTTCGGCGGCTTTTCGCTATCGAAGAGGAACCAGGTCTACGCGCGCAAGCTGCTGGCGCTGAATCCTCCCGTGGACGATGCGTACATGACATTCGGGACCGTCGAGTACGTCGTCGGCAGCCTGCCATTTTACCTGCGCTGGTTGGTGCGGCTCGCCCAAATCGGCGGGAGCAAGGAAAAAGCCATCGAGGATTTGGAACTGGTGGCCCGTGGCGGCAGGTATTATGGTCCCCTGGCGCGAATGACGCTGGCCGTGATCCATGTCCGCGAGAAGCGTCCCGACAAGGCGGAGGTCTTGCTGGCGGGGCTGGTCTCCGATTTCCCGGAGAACCCGCTGTTTCGCAAGGAACTGCTGCGCGTCAGCCGCCTGGCCCACCCCAACCAGCCCGCGCGGCCCAAGTAGCCTCAGGCGCGCGGTCGTGCCTTAGGGAAGTGAGGCGCTTGACATCGGTGTATCAGCGTATCAAAGTAAAAACATGAGGACCACTGTGACATTGGATGACGATGTCTATCATGCTGCCGCTCACCTGTCGCGCACATCCGGTGAGCGCCTGGGAAAGGTGCTCTCATCCCTTGCCCGGCGGGGCCTGGCGCCCGCTACCGCGCCTTCCAAGTCTCCGTCTCGCCGCTTTCCGGCCTTCGACGTGCCCCCAGGCGCTCCCGTGATTCCCGCTTCCCGCGTACAGAGGGTCATCGATGAAGAAGGAATCTTCTAGCCTGCTGTTGCTGGACGTCAACGTCTTGCTGGCGCTTGCGTGGCCCAACCATCAGTTCCATGTGGCGGCTCTCCGGGCCTTGCAGTCCCGCCGCGGCCGCTGGGCCACCTGCGCGTTGACGCAACTGGGGTTCATCCGCCTTTCGTCGAACCCCGCCGCCATCCCAACCGCCAAAGGGCCTGCCGAGGCGGCTGCCCTCTTGGAAGCCATGGTTGCCGACCCCTTGCACGTCTACCTGGAATCGCTGCCCTCTCCGGTGGCGAAAGGCTGCCGCGAAGCGTTTGCACGAATCCTGGGCAGCCGGCAAGTGACCGACGCTTATCTGCTCGCGCTGGCACGCCGCAACCGCGCAATCTTCGTCACCTTTGACACGAAGTTGGAAGGCCTCGCCGATCCCGAAACGCGAATTCGGGTCCTCACCTGATCGCCTCAGTCCAACCCTACCAGCTTCCGGTACCGCTGGTAGGCCCGGTCCCACTCGCCGCTCGGCTGCGCTTCGACCGTGGTGAGCGGGAACGAACTCCGCACTACGGCGCGCACTTCATCCAGGTTGGCCAGTTCGCCCGCGCCCATGGCCTGCACCAGGATGTTGCCGATGGCCGTGGCTTCGCTTGGTCCGGCCACCACGCGGCGTCCGGTGCAATCGGCCACGAACTGGTTGAGCAGGGCGTTGCGCGATCCACCGCCCACAATGTGGATCACCTCGATCTTCCGTTTACCCAGCGTTTCCAGGCTCTCCATCACGTAACGGTAGCGCAGCGCCAGGCTCTCCAGGATGGTGCGCGCGAACTCGCCGTGGGTTTGCGGCGGCTGCTGGCCGCTCTTGCGGCAATGGTCGGCGATCTTGCGCGGCATCTCGCCCGGTTCCAGAAACGCATCGGGGTCGATGGTCGCGGTGAACGGCTTGGCCGCCGCGGCCATCCCGGCAAGCTGCTCGTAGCTCGATTCCGCGCCTTCCTCCATCCACGCGCGGCGGCACTCCTGCAACAGCCAGAGGCCTGCGATATTTTTCAGCAGCCGGATCTTCCCCGCCACCCCCACTTCGTTGGTGAAATTCAGCGCCAGCGATTCCGCGTCGATGACCGGCGCATTCAGCTCCAGCCCCATCAACGACCACGTCCCCGAGCTGACATAGCACCAGTTGTCCCCGCCTTCCGCGGGGACCGCCGCCACGGCCGCCGCCGTATCGTGGCCGGCGGTGGCGTATACCGGCGTGTAGGGCGGTTCCAGCATCTTGCCCAGCAGCGTCCCCGGCGGAACAATCTCGCCCAGAATCTCGCCCGGCAGCCCCAGGCGCTTCAGCATTTCCATGGACCAGTTCATCGCGCGCGGGTCGAAGAATTGCGTGGTGCTGGCGATGGTGATTTCCGATTTGGCTACGCCCGTGAGCCAGTAGTTGAACAGGTCCGGCATGTTGAGCAGCCGGCGCGCGACGCCCAACGCCGGCGAGCCCGCCAGCTTCTGCGCGTATAACTGGTACAACGTATTCAACTGCATGAACTGGATGCCGGTATAGCCGAACACCTGGTCGCGCGGCACGGTCTCAAACAGCTTCTCCATCATGCCGTTGGTGCGCGCATCGCGGTAATGCCGCGGGTTGTCGATCAGCGCGCCGTCGCTGCCCAGCAGGCCGTAATCCACGCCCCAGGTATCGATGCCGATCCCGTCGAGCGAGAGCTTGCGCTCCCGCACGGCCACCCCGATGCCGTGCTGGATCTCGTGCCACAGCCGCAGCGTGTCCCAATAGAGCGCGCCCAGCACGCACACCGGCGTATTGGGGAAGCGATGCAGTTCCTCGACGGCCAGCTTGCCGCCGGAGAGGCTGCCCAGGAGAGCACGGCCGCTCTCGGCGCCAAAATCGAAGGCCAGGTAATGACTCATGAAACTGTAAGTATAATTCAGGCCAGAGGCACCAATCGCGACCGCCGCGCCAGCGGGCTTGTGGGGCGGATTGTCAATCTGCGGCGGGTTGCCAACCCGCCACTTTGCGCCGGTAAACAACTACTTCGCTCAACTTGCCACCAGCTAGGTATTGCCGTACCCTGGAAACCGGGGACCGCTCGATGAACTACCAGACGCCAGAACCGGCCAGTTTGCTGAGCCTCTACCACCGGGCCTTTGCCGAATATGGAACGCGGGCCCTGTGGAACAAGCGCCTGCTTGAAGCGCCGACGCCGGAGGATGCCCTGGTGGTGGCCCGCGCCTTGCGCATCGAGGGCGACCGCGAAGCCCGGCGTCTCGCGGAGCAGATCGAGCAGGCGTGCCATGCCGCTCTCTAAGTATTCAAAGGCGAGCAGCCAATCGCACCGCGAGTTTCGAGGTTATCGACAATCGCGCCTCCAGCCATCCGCCCCGAAGCCATAGCACAAGGGGTATGCCCAAAAGAGGAGCAGTTCCATGAGTATCGAAATCGCGCATGAAACCGAAGCCCGTCTCGTTGACGAGGCCCGGAGGCAAGGCATTTCCGTGGATGCTCTGTTGGAACGGCTGATAGACGAACGCGGGCCTACAGCCCCCGCCAGCACCGCCCCCGCCCTTGAGCTGCCCATTCTGCATCTCGGGGCGATGGGCGCCTTCCATCGGCGAGACATCTACCACGATGCTCGTTGAACCGGGAGTACTCGACGCCAACATTTTGGCGTATGCCGTCAACGCGGACGCCCTACTCTCGCAGGGTGACACACCTCTATGCAACTGCGGCAAGCCCGTTCTTCTCTACCAGCGATAGCAGCTTGAGCGAGGCCCCGGAGGGCCGCTTTTCGCCGCGCTCCCACTTGCTGACAAGGCCACTGGTGACGTTCAGGTAATTGGCGAATACGGTTTGGCTGACGTGTTCTCTCTCCCGGATCGCCTTGATCTCTTCAGCCTTCAATGGCCGGATCGGCGTAAGGCAGGCATCGTCGAAACGCCGCATCGTCTGTTTGTCGATGGCGCCGACATCGTGCAAGGCCCCCATGGTTTCATGGATGGCCGCCATCGCATCGCTTCGATACTTTTTGCTCATTCGCTCTTCACCTCCACAAAATCGCCTCTCTTCAGCAACTCCGTGAGTTGCTTCTCCGTCAACGCCAGGACGTGTTTCGCGGCTTCCTTGAACTGTTCCTTCTCATCGCCGTCGATGTTCGCTCGCTGGCTCTTGGCGAACCCGTACACAAAGAACGCCCTGGCTCCGCGCCGGAAGAGGATGATGGTCCGATACCCCTTTGATCTTCCGTCGCCCGGCCTGGCGATCCGCTGTTTGATGACCTCACCACCGAGGCCGGCATCGATCTGGCCCTTTTCGGCCCGAGCAACAGCCTCAAACAGGACCACATCCGCAATCCCTTCCTTCCTGGCAAAGCGTTGAAACCACCTGGATTTGTAGATTCGCACAGCGCATCTTCATTCTATGGTACTGGGTGCCACAGTACAAGGCCCTTTTGCCTTGGAGCACGGGTATCTCGTAAAGGGTCCTTTGCGGGAAAAGCGGCGAAGCCCGCAGTTCGAGAGTGCTTTCCTTGATCTCGGCACAAGCCGACGCTGCGTTTATATCACTATTGATATATGCTGGAATGGATGGAACGAAAGCCGGTCAGATGTGATGGGCGACTCCCGGAAACAACTGCGCGAATTTCCGGAGGCCGTTCGTTTTGAGATCGGTCAAGCGCTCTATCAGGCGGAACTTGGCGAGCTCCACCCGTCGGCATGCGCCATGCGGGGTCTGAACGCGATTGAGATCGTCTCGGACTATCGCGGGGATACCTACCGGGATGTCTACACGACTCGGTTCAAGGGCTTCATCTACGTGCTGCACTGCTTTCAGAAGAAATCCAAAGCTGGAATCAGAACGCCAAAGCGGGACCTGGAGTTAATTCGCAGGCGGCTCGCGGACGCCGAATTGCATTTCAGAGCCATGATCGAGAGAGAGGAGTAAACGAACATGCCCAGAAGGATACAGGTTGAGGAGGGAAGCGGCAACGTGTTCGCCGATATCGGCCTGCCAAATCCGGAGGAAGCGTTGGCAAAGGCGGAGATCGCCCGCCAGGTGAACCGAATTCTTACCGAGCGCGGCCTGAACCAGGTGCAAGCGGGGGCGCTTCTGAGAATCGCGCAACCGCGCGTGTCCGACCTGGCCCGCGGCCGGCTGGGAAAGTTCTCGCTGGAAAAGCTGCTGCAGTTTGCCCGGCTGGCGGGAATCGATGTCGAGATCCGAATGAAACCATCGAGCAAGCCCGGCCTGAAGGTCAAGACCAAGGCGGCTTGAAAAGTGGGCCTGGCTTGCGCGGCCCGTCCCGCAAGGGGTGAGTTTCGGGACGGAGTCCGGCGAGGTTCTTTGTAGCCCCCTACGCCCGTGTTTGCTGGAAACGTTATTCAGGAAGAAGGATCCCCGGCTATGGCGATTCTCGATTGGTCGTAATGCCCCGCCATGGAGGTCGGGCCGGGCCTGTTTGCGCTGGCTGCAGATCAGGCCAGGGGGACCAATCGCGACCGGCGCAGCCGCCGGTCGCGCGTCACAAGCGGCGCGCCGTGCACCAGGCTGGTGGCGGCGATGATCTCGTCGGCGGGATCGCTTCGAAAGTCCAGAGCGCGGATTTGCCTGCATACCGCCAGGTCCAGCGGCCAGATATGGATGCTGGAAAGCGCCCGCGCGAAATCCGCGGAATCGATGTCCAGATCGATCCGCCCCAACTGCGCCAGCTTGGACAACTCCCAAATCACGATGGCCGAGATGCCCCACTGATCGTTTGCCAGCACCTCGCGTTCCTTGACGGTGAGTTGCCCGTTTAGGGCATGGATCAGAATGTGGGTGTCAAGATTTAGCATTGGGGCGCAAATATTCCGCATCCCACCGGATTCCGGTGGACAGGAGGTTGCCCTTGATTTTCAGTTTCCCCTTCATGCTTCCGATCAAGGCAGCGCAGCCGGAACCAATCGGAATCACCTTGGCCACAGGCTTGCCGCGCTTCGTGATCACAATGCCTTCCGCGCTGAGGTCATCCAGCAAGCTCAGGCACTGTTCCTTGAATTTCGAAGCACTGATTTGCCGCATCGACTTCAGCATAGCTCATGGTCATCTGAAATGTCCACTTCACGCCCCCGTCAGCCCCAGCCCCGGCAGACCCGGCAGCACCAGCTTGCCCTTCTCCACCAGCACGCCGTGGAACGGGTCGTTCGAGATCAGCAGGTTCCCGTCCAGATCGGCGTAATCCACCAGCGGCGAAAGGTGCGCCGCGGCGGTCACCGTCACCGAGCTCGATACCATGCAGCCCAGCATCGTCTTCATGCCCAGCGCCTTGGCCACCTGGATCATGCGGTACGCCTCCAGCATGCCGCCGCACTTGTCGAGTTTCACGTTCACGCCGTCGTACGCGCCCTTCAGCTTGGGAATGTCGGAGGCCCGCTCGCAGGCTTCGTCGGCGATGATCGGGATGTGCACGCGGTCGTGTACCCAGCGCGTCTCTTCGATCATCTCGGCCGGCATCGGCTGCTCGATAAACTCCACGCCCATCTTCTCCAGCCAGTTGATTTTTCTTACGGCCTCTTCCTTGTCCTTCCAGCCCTCGTTGGCGTCCACGCGCAGCGGCTTCTTTGTTACGCTGCGCACGGCTTCGATGGTCGGCTCGTCGGTGGCCAGGCCCACCTTCACTTTCAGGATGGGGAAATCGGCCGCTTCCCGGGTTTTCTGTTTGGT
>JBAWDI010000652.1:0-10056 GCA_049590695.1 Bryobacteraceae bacterium | reverse complement strand
CCAGCCTACAGATACCCCTGTCCAACGCTTCAAGTGCAGCCTTACGACTGCCCTCGCATGGCTCGGGGCCAGGGTGGTTCGCTACACCTTCCCTGTACGACTCTTTCATTCGCTACTCCATGCCGGTTTATCCCGGCGCTATCCAGGCGAGAGCGCCTGCTCCACGGCGCGTGGGATAAGGTGCATCATTTGCGCCGCAGACCAGTAGTTCAGCGGGGTTGACGTGAGTTGGGAATCGCTTTCCCCCGGCGATGCACAGTCGGATTGCAATTCTCTCTTGCCCGATGTTAGGCTCCAATAGGAGGAATCATGGCATCACACCGCGGGTTCAGACGCGCCGGCATTCTCGTCTCCGTTGGCGCGGTTGTCCTTACATGCGGCTGCCGTCAGGCGAGCGAGCAGCCGGAGGCCAGCTCCCAGGCGATCGAGGCTGCCCCTCAGATCGGCGAGGTGAGTCCCATGAGCGGCGCGGGCCGTTCGCAGGCTTTTCGCGTGGTTGCGTCGCATCCGGCGGGAGCAACAGCCATTGTCGACCTGCAAGTTCTCATCGACGAGAAGATGACCGCGACCGGCAGCGGGGCCTGCTGGATCGACGTCAAGCCGCTCAAATCGGTTGCCGTCCGGAAGGAAGACGGGTCGGACTGGCTGCCCTCGGTTCGGATCGGGTCCGCCGGCACTGCCGTCAACAGCAAGTGCAGTGTAGACGCCGGCGGGGTGAAAGTGGAAACCAAGGGGACCGAGCTCGCCGTGACTATTCCCGTCACTTTCGCCGCCGCATTCGAAGGGGCAAAGAAGGTCTGGGTGGTGGCATCAGGGCCTCGCAACCACAGCGGCTGGAAGGAGCGCGGCACCTGGACCGTGAACTGAGTCTCAACGAGCCGCCGAAAGCTTGTATTACAGCAGCACGGTGTCGATGCGCCCCGGTTCTTCCACCCGCGCCGGAGCGGGGGCGGACGGGGGCTCGGCCCCGCGGAGGAACTCCGTCAGCTCCGCTTCCGACCCGTCGAAAAAGCCGTCGAGCAGTTCGCGAATGGCCACGCGGCGCATGGCGTCGCGCGAGGCCTCGGGCGAGTAGACGAACGCCCGCCCCACCTTGCGGCGCGCCAGTTTTCCCTTGCGCACCAGGCGTTCGAGCACGGTCATGATGGTGGTATAGGCCAGCGGCCTGGATTGCGCCACGATCCGCTGCACAGCTTTCACGTTGCCTTCCTGAAGCGACCAGAGCGCCTTCAGGCAGGCCAGCTCAAGCGGCGGAGGGACATCGCGCGTGGCTTTCGGCATCAGCTTTCCCGTTTCGCATCCGCGGGCTGGAGCGCCTGCTTCAGCTTGCCGGCAAAAGGCGAGCCCGCTGGGGCGCCCTCTGGGCCCTGCGCGGCGGGCGGCGGGGCCGGCGCCTTCCCGTTCAGATAGCGGTCCTTCTTGAGCGCGGCGCGGTCCAGCGGGGCGCTCCAGGCGGTGAAGCAGCCGTCCGCCTGGCGGTCGTTTTAAATCAGCGCCCGCATGCACTCCATTTTGGAATCCATTTCGTCCAGGTAGTGCAGCAGCAGCGCTTCGGGAAACTGCGGGAGCTTGGGCGAGCCGAACTCGAGCTGCCCGTGATGGCTCAGGATCATGTGCTCCACCAGCGTGCGCAGCCGCGCCGGGAAATCCGGCAGGCCGCGCAGCTTGTCCGCCACCATGCCGAGGGCAATGGTGATGTGGCCGAGCAGTTGCCCGTCGTCGGAGTAGGAGAAGCCGCGCTCGTAATTCAACTCGTAGATCTTGCCGATATCGTGCAGCACCACGCCGGTCAGCAGCAGGTCGTAGTCGATGTTCGGATAGTGCGCCGCCACCGTGCGCGCCAGTGCGCACAGCGAAAGCACGTGCTCGATGAGGCCGCCCAGGTAAGCGTGGTGAATCTGCTTGGCGGCGGGCGCGCGGCGGTACCGGAGCGCCACGTCCTCGTCGTCGAGCAACGCTTCGACCAGCGCCTTCAGGTGAGGATTGCCGATGGCGGCGGCGGTTGCGCGCAGTTCCGTCCACATCTCCCCCAGGTCGCGGCGCGAGGAGGGGAAGTAATCGGCGGGTTCGATCTCGCTCGCGTCTATCTTCCGCACGTTGTGGATGGTGATCTGCGGCCGGTTCTGGAAGATCTGGACGATCCCCTTGACCTTGACGAAATCGTCGCGGTCGAAGGTCTCGAGCACCTGGTCGACGTTGTCCCACATCTTGGCGTCTACCTGGCCCGTGCGGTCGCCAAGCAGCAGCGAGAGGTAAGGTTCGCCGGTCTTCTTCTGGCGAATCTCCTTCGATCGAACCAAAAAGGTGGTGGTGATCGGTACCTGGCTCGGCTTGAGACCGCTCACATAGGGGGATTTCATTGTCGGATGGGCGGCATGGGCGGGAGCGGTTTCGGCGGGGTGACTGGCCGCTCGGGTTTTGGCGGCTTTTGCGCCGCGTCCGCCACTTCCGTCACCGGGGCGGCTGCCCTGGTGGTGCCGGGGATGGGAATCAGTCCGAACAACTTCTTCGGGTTCCTGATGCGCGAGGCGACTTCTTCCTTGGTGGTGGTCTGCGGCTTCAACTGGGCCACGTCCTGCCAGCGAGTGTCCTTGCCCGGGGCGGCGCCGCTGTCGATGTAGCCGTCTTTGATCTGCAAAAACGCTTCCTCCCGCAGCTTGGTGAGGTACTCGCGCACCTTGGGTTCTATCTTCGGCTCCCTCAGGCGGTCTTCGATATCGTTCTTTACTTCCTCAAAGGACGCCTGGCCGGCCTCGTAGCGCTCGTCCACTCTCACAATCAGGAAACAGGCGGGCTTTTCGATCTTCATGGGGTCGGTGACGTAGCCCTTCTTCTCCTTGAAAACGATATCTTCGATCTGCTTCAGCAAGAGGCCCTTCTTATAGCCGCCGATGTAGCCCCCGGCCTTGGCGGTCTCGGGATCGTCGGAGTTGTCGCGCGCCAAGTCGCTGAACTTCTCGCCCTTGCGCGCGCGCGCCGTCAGGTCCTTGGCCTTCTTTTCCGCCGCGGCTACCTGGTCCGGAGTCTTGCCTTCGGTGGAGATCAGAATCTGGCTCAGGAATACCTGCTCTTCGCGCACGTAGTCCTTCTTGTGCTCGTCGTAATACTTCTGCATCTCCGCATCCGAAATGGCGATGTGCGAGCCGATTTCCTGGCCGACCACCTTCTGCGTGAGGATCTGGTTGGTCAACTGCTGCTTGAAATCCTCAAACGGCATGCCGGTCTGCTGGCGGATGAACTCCTGAAACTGGTCGGGGTCTGGAATCTTGTTCTGCACCTGGATCTCGGCCAGGCGGCGGGTCACGTCGGCGTCGACCTTGATGTCCAGGTCCTTGCCCCTCTGCACCAGCAGGAGTTGGTCGATCTGCTCGCGCAGCGCGTCCCGCTCCGCTTGACTGACCGCATCGGCCAGCTTGGCGCCGGTGAGGCCCTGCCGCCGGAGTTCCTGCTCGATCTCCACCCGCCGGTGTTCCAGTTCACCGCGCGTGATGATGTCGTTGTTGACCTTGGCGGCGATCTCCTCCACCACCTTCACGTCCGCCGCGACGGCTAGGGGAAGAGCCGCCGCCATGAGTACTACAAACCTGCGAAGCATAACTGTAATCTCCATTCTACCCCAGTGGCGCCGGAGGCGCCGCGGATGCCAACTGGGCCAGTTTGTCGGAGAGAAAACGCAGAGTCTCGCCCGCGCCGCCTTCGACATCCAATGGTAGTAGCAATACGCCTGCCGGAGTGAACTGCGCTCCCCTGGTTTTGGCGACGATATTCATGAGGCGCGCCGGATCCACGCGGGTTTCCTTGTGAAACTTGATATTCAATACATTATGGCGCCGGTCGATGACTTCGATGCCGGCCTGCTCCGCCACGGTCTTGAGCGCCGAGTAAGCCAGCAGGTTGCGCACCGCTTCGGGAACTGGGCCGTAGCGGTCCTCCAGTTCTTTTTCGGCACGGTCGCGCGCCGCCGCGCCGGCCGCACTGGCGATCTGCCGGTACGCCCGCAAGCGCTGGTTTTCGTCCGCGATGTAGTCCGGCGGAATGCGGATGTCGAGCCCCAGGTTCAGCGCGGAGTGGATCTCCGGCGCCACTTCTTCGCCCTTCAGCTCGCGGACAGTCTCATCCAGCAGCCGCACGTAGGTATCGAAGCCCACGGAGTTGATGTGGCCGTGCTGCTCGCCCCCCAGCAGATTCCCGGCGCCGCGAAGCTCCAGATCGAGCGCCGCGATCTTGAAGCCGGCCCCCAGGTCGCTGAACTCCTTCAGCGCCGCCAGGCGTTTGCGGGCAACTTCGGTCAATTCGGTATCGGGCGGCACCAGCAGGTAGGCGTAGGCGCGGCGGTTCGAGCGGCCCACCCGGCCGCGAAGCTGATACAGTTCCGAAAGGCCCTGCCTCTCGGCGTTCTCTATAATGATAGTGTTGGCGAGGGGGATATCCAGGCCGTTTTCTATAATTGTAGTACAAACCAGGATATCGAACTCATGCCGCATGAATCGCAGCATGGTCTTCTCCAGTTCGGCCTCGCCCATCTGGCCGTGACCCACGCCAATCCGGGCAGCCGGTGCCAGTTCCTGAATCATGGCGGCGCGCTTCCAGATGGAGTCAACCTTATTGTGCAGGAAATAGACCTGCCCGCCGCGGCCTAATTCGAGTTCGATGGCGGAGCGGATCAGTTCGGGCTGAAAGGGGGCCACGACGGTGTGGATGGCGAGACGGTCTTTGGGCGGCGTCTCGATCACGGACATGTCTCGCAATCCTAATAACGACATGTGTAGTGTCCTGGGGATTGGGGTGGCACTCATGCTGACCACGTCCACGGTCTTTTTCAAGTGCTTGAGCCGTTCTTTGTGCTTGACTCCGAAGCGTTGCTCTTCATCCACGATCACGAGGCCGAGATCCCGGAATTCCACATCCTGGGACAGTAGCCGGTGGGTGCCGATGGCGATGTCCACCTTGCCTTCCGCCAGGTCCGCCAGAGACGCTTTGAGTTCCTTGGGGGTGCGAAACCGGCTGAACATCTCGGTACGCACGGGGAAGGGCTGGAAGCGCCGCTTGAAGGTCTCGAAGTGCTGAAATGCTAGGACTGTAGTAGGAGCCAGGACGGCTACCTGCTTGCCGTCGCCGAGCGCTTTGAAGGTGGCGCGCATCACCACCTCGGTCTTGCCGAAGCCCACATCGCCGCACAGCAGGCGGTCCATGGGTTGAAGGCTTTCCATGTCGCGCTTGATCTCACGGGCGGCGGTAATCTGGTCGCGCGTCTCGGTGAATTCGAAGGCATCTTCGAATTCGCGCTGCCAGTTGCTATCCACGGAAAACCGAAAGCCCTCCGCCATCTTGCGGGCGGCGTAGAGCTTGAGCAACTCGTCCGCCATGTCGCGCATTTTGGCTTTGATGCGCGTCTTGGTGCGCGACCAGGTGACGCCGCCCATGCGGTCGAGCGCCGGCTTGGCGTCCCCCCCGCCGCGCCACCGCTGGACCAGGTCCATGCGGGCCAGGGGCACGTAGAGCTTGGCGCCGGCGGCGTATTCGAGGAGCATGTAATCGCCCTGGGCCTCGCCTTGGGCGATCTCGCGCAGCCCCAGGTACTGGGCCACTCCGTGCTCGGCGTGGACCACGTAATCGCCCGGCTTCAGATCGATCAAGTCGGCGGAAAAAGTGGCTAGCGCGGACTTGGAAGCCGAGGCGCGCGCCACCAGTTCCGAAGTTTCGAACAGGTCCTCGGCGCCAAATACTACAAGTTGCGAATCAGGGAAGGCGGTGCCGTGGCGGATCAGCCCCTTAACCACGTAAATGCTGGCCACGGAACCAGCCAGGTAAGCGCGCTCGGCCAGGTAGGCGGGCGTCGAATCGAATTGCTCCAGCCCGAGCTGGTAGGGGATACTGTATTCGTTGAGGATGTCCGCCACGCGTTCTACTTCACCTGTAGAAGAAGCGAAGAACGCCACGCGATTGCCCGACTCGACCAACGTGCGGGCCTCGGCGATGGCCACCTGCATGTTGCCGTGAAAGGCCAGGGACGGCCGGGTGGAGATATGCGAATCCGCCTCCTGCGACAATCCGATGTCGAGTTCCCTGAGGGCCATCCGGGGACCGCCGCCGGCTTGCCGTTCCAGATCCTCCCAGCGGAAGTAAATCCTATCGGGGTCGTAGGCGGGCGAGCGCTCAATCTGTTCGAGGCGCTTCCAGAACCGTTCGGTGGCTCCGCGCACCTGCTCGGGTTCATCCCAAAGCACGATGGGGCGCTCGAGAAGGGAAAAGACCGACGCCTGGCGCGGCCGGAGCATGGGGGCCACCAATTCCCAGCCGGGAAACGGTTCGCCCGGCGGCGGCAGGTCGCGGCTATGGAAGCCGGCCTCGCGCATCAGTTCGCCCAGTCGCACCAGAAGGTCGCGCGATTTCTGCCATTCGGTCAGAGGGAGCAGAGTGCAGTCTTCGATTTTGAAGACGGAGCGTTGCGATTCGACGTCGAAACAGCGTATGGATTCCACTTGGTCGCCAAAGAGGTCGAGGCGGATGGGCCTCGGAGCCTCGGGCGAAAACACGTCCAGAATCCCGCCGCGGACGGAGTATTCCCCAACCATTTCAACCGGCTCGCGCCGCTCGTAACCGATGCTCTCCAGGTGCGCGACCACCTCCTCGAGCGGCAACTCGTCACCCACCCGCAGCTTGAGCGCGAGCTGCCGGTAATAATCACCGGGCTCTATCCGCATCAAGGCCGCAGCCACCGGCATGATGGTGATGGGCACCCTTTGGGTGGCCAGCCGCCACAATCCCGTGGCTCGCTGCTCGCAGATCTCGGCGTGCGGCGACAGGTTCTGAAGTGGCAAAACATCCAGAGCCGGAAGGAGTTGCGGACCGTTACGGTCGTCCGCCGCAAGCAGCGAGAAGAAGGTATGGATGGCTTCGGAGAGGGTTTCAGCCTGCTTGTTGCCATCTACTACAATTATCATAGGTTGGCCTGCGGATTGCCACAAAAGCACCGAATAGAGGGCCTTGGCGGTGGTAGTGAGACCCGAGAGCGAGACCTCGCCGCCCGCGGCGAGACGGCGCAGAGCATCCTGGAAGCTGGGATGCTTCGCCAGGTCCAGAAACAGATCGCGAACGGCAGGATGAATCAAGTTTGGCTGAGAAGTCTTTCGACAATATTAGTAGTAGAATACCCGGGTTCCAGAGCCACGGTAAGCACCTTGCCGCCGGCGGCTTCCACTTCTTCCCGTCCCGCGACAAAGTGCGACCAGTCGGCGCCCTTGACGAGCACATCCGGCAGAACCAACGCAATCAACTCGCGCGGCGTATCCTCGTCGAACAGAGTGACCGCATCGACGGCTTCCAGCGCCAAGGCCAGCTCCGCGCGTTCCTGTTCGGCGATCAGCGGCCGGTCCGGCCCTTTGGCGCGCCGCGTACTGGCATCGGAGTTCAACGCGAGAATGAGGACGTCGCCGAGCGAGCGGGCCTGCTCCAGGAGCCGGATATGGCCGGGGTGCAGCAGGTCATAGCAGCCGTTGGTGAAGACCACGGTCTTGCCCTCGCGCTTCCAGCGCTGGCGCTGTTCGAGGAGTTCCGCGCGGCTGTAGAAACGGCCCACCAATTTCAGTGTAGCAGCCGGGGGAATGGCGCCGAATGCGAGATGGGGCATGGGTCCACGGAACGGCCATTTTCCAAAAAGCCCGTTTTTACGCCAGAACCACTGCCATGCTACCCTCAGCAGGGGAAGACAATGCATACGGGTCGGACTTTGTTGATTGCGGCTGCGCTATGTTCGCCCTTCATGGCGCCGTCCGCGAGCGCCGCCGATTCCGATTGGGTCGTTTACGAGAACCCCAACATCAGGCTGACATTTCGTCATCCGCCTGGACTCTGGACCCGAGAGGCGCCTGATCAAATCAGGGCTGGATTGGGTGCGGCAGCGGTAATTGAACTCGTCGGCAAGACTGAACTGGACCCCGCAACGATAGTCCTGCGCTTCGTCATCGACCCGTTCAAGGACCCGCAATTTAGTTCGGGCGTGACTCGCACGGGCGATGACGTCGCACATGAGCGCATCGGTTGCAGTTCTTATAGCTATCTCACTATTGATGGACACCAAGCCTTGAACTGTGTGACCTGCGGCCGCGCTGCGTGTTCGTGGACGGTCATGCTGGCGAAACCCATACGGTGCTGGATTTTGAGTTTCGAAGACCATGAGACCTTCGGCAAGAGAACTGCGATGCGACCACACGATGGCCGGTTCCCAATACTCTCCATACTTCGCAGCATCCGGTTCACATCTGAAACGGTCGCACCAAAGTAATCCGCCAATGCTCACAATGGCGCTGTATTGAGGCTGGGGTGAGGGGCGTCCTTCTTTGGAACGAAGCGCAGGGCGTCTGCCAGGGTTGGGAACGATATGTGGGCTTCTCGGAAACTGGCCCAGAATGGTGGTCTGGGAGATCACTCCTGTGAAGTTCGTAGTGGTTGGCCCGTCTCCGCGCCGGGCCGTTTGTGCCTTCTATGCCTTCTTTATGCTTGACGTAACGCATAACGAATGGTATTCTGAAAAATGATCGCCGGCTATCGAGAAGCGCACGAGAGATTTCGCGGCTGGACAACGGGTGAAGGCATTCTCTGGAATCGAACGCCCGGCGCGCCTGAAACCCGACCGGCTGGAAGCGGCTATGGCGGTCAAGGACCTCGCAGCTCTGCCCGGCAACCGTTTCGAAGCGCTGGCCGGCGATCGTAAGGGGCAGTACAGCATCCGTGTCAACGACCAGTGGAGGATCTGTTTTGAGTGGCCAGACGGAGCGCCGGGACCGTCGAGCGTAGAGATTGTCGACTATCACTAGGAGGACTGACAGTGACCGCGATACATCCAGGGGAACACCTGGCCGAAGAACTGAAAGAACTCGGGATGAGCGCCGCCGAGTTGGCGCGCAAGCTGGATGTGCCGACCAACCGCGTCACCGGCATCTTGAATGGGCAGCGCGCCATCACCGGGGACACGGCCTTGCGTCTGGGCCACTTCTTTGGCACAAGTGCGGAGTTCTGGCTTAACCTACAGAGCCTTTACGAACTACGCATCGCCCAAAAGAAAGCTGGGAGGTCTATAAAGGCGCTTCCCAGGTTGAACCACGGTGAGCGCGCTCCTGCGTGAAGGGCCGGCTTATCAGTGAAGCAGCCCGGCAAGTGATCAGGGCGAGTCCTTTCCGGAGAACTCGTTTTCGAGTATGGCCGAGATCTGTTTGCGCAGTCCGGGGATATCGTCCGTCGAGGCGTCCCACAGGATCTGCCAATCCAGATCGAAGTACGCGTGCACAATCCGATGCCGGATGGCCACAATCTGCTGCCATGGCACTTCAGGGTGACGTTCCCGGAGTTTCGGCGAGAGGCGGTTGACGGCTTCGCCAATCACGCTGCAAGAATGTCTTTAAGGAGCGACGCCTCATGCCGCATAGACAATCCGGGCTTCTTTGAGGACATGCGGACGTATCCACGGCTTTAGGCCACGTTTGGTCACCAAATCAACCTTGCGGGCGAGCAAGATTTCAAGCTCCTCGCTCAAAGCCTCGAACTTCAGCAGCCCGACCCGCGCGTCAGGCTCGAATTCAACCATGATGTCGATGTCACTGTCGTCTCGCATATCCCCGTGCGCGGCCGAGCCAAACACCGAGAGCTCCTTGACGTGAAAGCGCCGGCACAACTCGGCGATGCTCTCGACCGGAAGCACCACACCTGAACTCAGGGTCATTTGAATTCTCCGCTCCTTCGTATTATGTAGGAATCCGTCATGCGAGTCGAATATGGTGGACAGTGGCCCGGCTGGTTCACGGCCGGTCTCGGCCCGCCAGAGTCTTTTCAGTGTAGCAGCCGGTACAATAGCTCCGAATGCCGACAGATCCGGTTTTGAAATAGCTTCTTGAAGGCGACCTCGCCATCCGCTGGCAGGCATTGCGCGATCTCAAGGGGGCGGCGGAGCGAACCGTCCAGCGCGAACAACGGCGCATCGCCGAGACGGGCTGGAGCGCACGCCTGCTCTCGCTGCAGGACGCCGACGGCCGCTGCGGCGGAAAGACGACGGCCGATGGG
>JBAWDI010000651.1:0-3570 GCA_049590695.1 Bryobacteraceae bacterium | reverse complement strand
AAGGTGGAGGACGTGCTGAAACTGCGCGACGAACTGGCGCGCGATGTAGACCGTCTGAACGGTGTCGCCATCACGCGCTCCCTGGCGCCGTTCGCAGTCGAGATGTGGTTCGTAAAAGAAGGCAACTGGCAGCAGCCGCAGCGCTTCGGTTTCGAAGTGCGCGAAGGCAAGCCGGTCTCGCTCGACCACAGCCTGCGCGAGACGTTCGCCCGCGTCGCCCCCAGAAAGCTGGCAGTCCGCGAGCGCCAGGAATATTTGGCCCTGCTGGCGCGCTGGTACTACTCCAGTTGGCGTGAAGGCGAATGGATCAGCTTCGACGCCTACGACGAGATACCGTACCGCAAGTTGGTGAATGCGGTTTCAAGGGTGAGCCACGGGGAGAGCGGCGGACTGCCCCGCGAATAAATTGAGCTGGTAGACCTTCATCAGCTTCGGAAACAATTGGCGAAGGACGCGGAGAGTGGTCCGGAGGGGCAAGGACAGGCGCTGATTCAAAGGCTCCGGCAGGTGCCCGAAATTGCGGGATTCGACCAGGCGCAACCCGATATTCCAGCTTTCGATTTCGCGCGGATCGGCGCAGGCCCATGCGAAGCGGGCTGCCATCTTCCTCCGCGCGTGGTCCTTGTTGCCGCCATCCACGGCTCTGCGGCTGGTGGTGTCGAAGGCGATGTTGGCGCACGGGAAGTTCCGCGCGATCCCGGCGAGCGCAGCCTTGACCTCGTGTTCCTGGAAGTAGACGAAGACGGTTTCCGCGACAAAGAAGTAAGGTGGAGGGCTTTGGAGCACGGTGGCCGTCCAGCCGGCATCGAGAACCGACGCGGCCAGGGTCGTGCGCCGCCCGGTATCGGTGAAGAATCTCCGCCGCAGTTCAACAACCTCCGGAAGATCAAGATCGAACCAATGGACGCGGCCATTGTCGAGCCGCTCAAAGCGGGTGTTGAGTCCGGAGCCGATCTCGACTACGGTGCCTTGCGGATGGGCGCGCAGGAATTCCTTGACCAACTCATCGAACATGGCGGTTCGCAGGGCGCAGGCAATGATGCGCGGCCTTTGGTTGAACCTCTCGAAATCCCAATCGATGGATTCCACCATTCCGAGGGCCTTGGGATCTTTCAGGATGGGATGCTTTCTGCGGCTCTCGATGGCACGGGCATAGAGGGGAACCAGCAGAGTCTCCGGCACCGTGCCGAGCCGGACGGGTTGTTTCAAGGCCACTTATTCCACCGTCACGCTCTTAGCCAGATTCCGCGGCTGATCCACGTCGCACCCCCTCCGCACCGCGATGTGATACGCCAGCAATTGCAGCGGCACAATCTCCAGAATCGGCGTCAGCAGCTCCGCGGTCGGGGGAATCTCGATGACGTGATCGGCGCCGGTCTTGCGCACGGCCGCATCGCCCTCGGTCGCCAGCACCACCACAATGCCTTCCCTCGCCTTGACCTCCTGGATATTCGACAGCGTCTTCTCGTACAGCACGCGGCTCTCCGCGCTCGCGGCGTCGCAAGTCGCCAGCACCACCACCGGCAGCTTTTCGTCGATCAGCGCGTTGGGCCCGTGCTTCATCTCTCCGGCCGGATAGCCTTCGGCGTGAATATAGGAAATCTCCTTCAGCTTGAGCGCTCCTTCCAGCGCGATCGGAAAATGCACGCCGCGTCCCAGAAACAGAAAATCTTCGGCACGGTGCAGGTCCCGGCCCAGCGCTTCGTAAACCGCGTCGTGCGAAAGCACCGTTTCGAGCTTGCCCGGAATCCGCACCAGCTCCTGCATCAGGCCGCGCGACATGCTCTCATCCAGGCGCCCGTTGGCCTGCCCCAGGTGCATCGCCAAAATAAACAGCGCGGTCAATTGGCACGTGAAAGCCTTGGTGGAAGCCACGCCGATCTCCGGCCCCGCGTGCGTGTAGATGGTGCCCGCGGCCTCGCGCGTCACCATCGAACCCACCACGTTGCAGATGGCCAGCGTTTTCGAACCTTTTTGCTTGGCCTCGCGCTGCGCCGCCAGCGTATCGGCGGTTTCCCCCGATTGCGAAATCACCACCGTCAGCGTATCTTCGCTCACAATCGGGTCGCGGTACCGGAACTCGCTGCCGTAATCCACTTCGACCGGCAGCCGCGCCAGCTTCTCGATCATGATCTTGCCCACCAGGGCCGCGTGCCAGCTTGTGCCGCAGGCGATGATCTTGACCTGGCGGAAGCGCGCGAATTCGGCCGGCGCGATGTCCATCTCATCCAGGAAAACATGGCCCGTGTCCTGCCCCACGCGTCCCAAGGTGGTGTCGCGCACCGCTCGCGGCTGCTCGAAGATTTCCTTGAGCATGAAATGCTTGTAGCCGCCCTTTTCCGCCATGATGGGGTCCCACAGGATGTGCGAAACCTGCCGGGTCACGGGGCGCCCGTCGAAATCGCTCAGCCGCACGCCTTCGGGGGTGAGGATGGCCATGTCGCCGTCGGCCAGGAAAAACATGTCGCGCGTGTGGCTGAGGATAGCCGGCACGTCCGACGCCACAAAGTACTCGTTATCGCCGATCCCGATCACCACTGGCGGTCCCGAGCGCGCGGCCACAATCTTATACGGATCGGATCGCGAAATCACCGCCAGCGCGAACACGCCCGTGAGCTCCTTGACGGCCGCGCGCACGGCTTCTTCCAGGTTGCCCTTGAAGTGTTTCTCCACCAGGTGCGCGATCACCTCGGTGTCGGTCTCGGTCTTGAAAACGTGGCCCTCGGACTGGAGAAGCTGCTTCAGCGGCAAATAGTTTTCGACGATCCCGTTGTGAACCACCACCACGTCGCCCTTGCAATCGCGGTGCGGGTGCGCGTTCTCTTCGGTGGGCCGCCCGTGCGTGGCCCAGCGCGTGTGCCCGATGCCGTACGTCCCATCCACCGGGTTCATGCGGATGGCATCCTCGAGGTTGCGCAGCTTGCCTTTGGCGCGGCGCACGGCGAGTTGGCCGTCGTCGCGGTAGACCGCCAGCCCCGCCGAATCATAGCCCCGATATTCGAGGCGTCTCAGTCCTTCGAGAATGATCGGAACGGCCTTCTGGGTTCCGATGTAGCCCACAATTCCGCACATAGTTCAATTATAGGCGTGCGCTCAGTCGAGGATCTCGACGCGGTACTCCTCGATCACGGGATTGGCAAGAACTTCGTGCGCGATGGTCTCGACGTCTTTCCGCGCCTGTTCGCGTGTGACGCCGCCGGCGATGCCAATTTCGAAGAACTTCCCCTGGCGCACGTCCGAAATGCCCGAATACCCGAGCCCATTCAGCGCCGCGCGGACCGTCTGACCCTGCGGATCGAGGACCGTGGATTTCAGTGAAACGAAGACGCGAGCTTTCATGTTGGAACCCCGATTATCGCAGATGTGGGGCAGGCTGGCAGCCTGCGGCCGAGTGGTACTCGGCCTGCCAGCCTGTCTACCGACATTGCGTACCTTTGGCTGCGGCTCTGCTGCGTTGTGGGGCAGGCGCTTCCGCCCAATGCCACGCAAGAAATGCGCCTGCGCTCCATCCGTGGAGCGCCCTTTCAGGTTGCCACGTCGGCGTCCGTGCCGACGTTCTTCGGGGTGTAC
>JBAWDI010000650.1:0-1667 GCA_049590695.1 Bryobacteraceae bacterium | reverse complement strand
ATGCTGCCTTGGCCCTTGGGCAGATACTTTTGCGCCAGGGTGTAATAGGGGCTGGACTTCAGGCCGGGGTACTTCACCCACGAAACGGCGGGGTTCTTCTCCAGCCATTCGGCCACTGCAAGCGCGTTGCGGCTGTGCTGGTCCATGCGGAGCTTCAGGGTCTCGATGCCCTGGATGAAGAGGAACGAGTTGAAGGGGCTGATGCACGGGCCGAAATCGCGCAGGCCCTCGACGCGCGCCTTGATGATGAAGGCGAGGTTGCCGAAAACCTCGGAGAACTTCATGCCGTGGTAACCGGGGCTGGGCTCGGTGAGCGCGGGGAACTTATCGTTCCACGGGAACTTGCCGCTATCGACGATGATGCCGCCGATGGAGGTGCCATGGCCGCCCAGGAACTTGGTGGCGGAGTGGAGCACGATATCGGCGCCGTGCTCGATGGGACGGCACAGATAGGGCGATGCCATGGTGTTGTCGATCACCAGCGGCACGCCGGCTTCGTGCGCGATGGCCGCCACCTTTTCGATATCGAGCACGTTCATGCGCGGGTTGGCGATGGTCTCGCCGTAAAGGGCGCGCGTCCTTGACGTGATGGCCTTGCGGAAGTTCTCGGGATCGCCGGGCTCGACGAACCTGACCTCGATGCCCAGGCGGCGGAAGCTCACGTCGAACTGCGTGTAGGTGCCGCCGTAGAGCGTGCTGGAGGCCACCAGCTCGTCGCCCTGCCCCATCAGGCTGGCGATGGCCAGAAACTGCGCCGCCTGGCCGCTGGACGTGGCAAGGCCTCCGATGCCGCCCTCGAGCGCCGCCACGCGCTGCTCGAAAACATCGGTGGTCGGGTTCATGATGCGGGTGTAGATATTCCCGAACTGCTGGAGCGCGAACAGGGCGGCGGCGTGCGCGGAATCGTCGAAAAGGTACGACGTGGTCTGGTAGATGGGCACGGCGCGCGCGTGGCTGGCTTTGTCGGGCGTGTGCCCGGCGTGCAAAGAGCGGGTGGAAAAGCCCATGGGGCGGGCGGGAGCATTGTTTTCAGGCATAATTCACCACCTTACCATTTCAGGCGCGGGCCTTGGCGATCGCGAAAAAAAGCACTAAGAAGGCCCTCTTTTCCTATTGACTACGGGCTCGAACGGTGCCCATAATCAAGCGTTATTGGGCTCGCGGCACGGGACGGAATGTCGCGCGTTCATTCCCCCGTGGCTCCGGATTCGCAGGCAAAACCGGCGGTTGCCGCGCCGCCGGCGAGCGGTGGGGGGAAGCGCAATGCCCGGTCGCGAGTACAGTATTGCAGACGCCCTGCGATGCCATGGAATCCCACGTAGAAAGTTCCTGAAGTTTTGCGGGTCGATGGCGGCGGTGCTGGGTCTGCCATTGAGCGCGGCCGCGCAGGTGGCGGCCACCCTGGAAAAGAAACGCCGGCCGGTGTTGGTCTGGCTGGAGTTCCAGGATTGCGCCGGCAACTCGGAGTCGATGTTGCGCTCCAGTCATCCTTCCATCACGGAGCTGGTGCTCTCGTTTTTCTCCTGGGAATATCACGAGACGATCATGGCGGCGGCCGGCAAGCAGGCCGAAAGCGCTCTGGACCGCGTGGTGCGCGAGGACAGCGGCAAATACCTGGCGGTGGTGGAAGGTTCGATTCCCACCGGCGACCCCGCATACTGCACGAT
>JBAWDI010000649.1:0-1881 GCA_049590695.1 Bryobacteraceae bacterium | reverse complement strand
CCAAAGCGTAACCCCAAACGGCCAACGCCCAGCCCCAGCCAATCGGCGGCATGAACAGGCCGTAAACCGCGATGAGCGTGGCCACCAGTTGCGTTCCCACGACTGCGAAGAACAGGACCGGCGCGGGGCGTGTCGACCAGAACGGGCCACGCGTGCGCGTGACGAAGATGGTCAGGTGCCCCGCCACGGACAGCTTCAGGTACATCAGAGACTGGATCACGGCACGGTCGAGGTGGAACACACGCTCACCGAGATAAAACAGCCCGAACGACGCAATCACCCCTGCCACGCCTAGTACCGTCGCGATCCCCAGAACCACCCGCATGTTCCAGGATTCCGGCTGGTCGGAGTAGCGTACCTTGTCATAGGCGATCGACAGAATCGCGCCATCGTTGAGCAATGCCAGCAGCACGATCATGACCGCCGTCACGGGATAGAAGTTGAAAACCAGAATCGACAGCGTCATGAAAAGCAGCACGCGAATCGTCTCGGCAATCCGGTACGTCGCGTAGCTGTTCATCCGCTGGAAGATCTTACGGCTCTCCTTGATCGCGTCGATGATTACCGACAGGCCCGGTGTCAGCAAAACAATGTCCGCCGCCGCCCGGGCCGCGTCCGTCGCGCCCGATACGGCGATGCCGCAGTCGGCTTTCTTCAGCGCGGGGGCATCGTTCACCCCGTCGCCGGTCATTCCGACGATGTGATGGCGCCGTTGCAAGACATCCACGATGTGGAATTTGTGTTCGGGAAACACTTGGGCGAAGCCATCCGCTTTCTCGATGGACTCCTCCAACTGCGCGGTCTCGTGATGGCGCGTATCGCCGAAGCCGCTGGCATCGAGGATGTTCGGGCCCAACCCCAGTTGTCCAGCGGTTTCCCGGGCGATGGCCAACTGATCGCCCGTGACCATCTTGACGTTCACGCCCATTTGACGCGCCGTGGCTATGGTCGCCTTGGAATCCTCGCGGGGTGGGTCGAAAAGCGGGAGGACGCCCAGGAACTGCCATTGCCCCTGCGCGTCCGACCGCGCCACGCCCAAGGAACGGAAGCCGCGCACTGCGAATTCGTTGATGGCTTTCTCGACCGCGGGGTTTACCTGCGCGGCATTGGCGGCCAACTCCAAGATCACCTGTGGCGCACCCTTCGTAACCTTGAACATATGGCCGTCGACGGCCTTGACGGTGGCCTCGGTGCGCTTGTGCACCGGGTCGAAGGGCTGATAGTGGACCACCTGGTAGCCCTTCAAGGCTTGATCGCTCTTCAGCCCGCTCAGCACTGCCAAGTCGATGGTGTCCTGGTCTTCCGCGCGCGAAGCCAGAGCGGCGCTGAGAATGACTTGCCCGGGTGCGATGCCTTCCACGCAAAACGGCTCGCCCAGCGTCAACTTGTTTTGGGTCAAGGTGCCGGTCTTGTCCGAGCAGAGCACGTCCATGCCCGCCAGTTCCTCGATGGCCGCCAGCCGGCTCACAATCGCCTGTTTGGCTGCCAGCCGCCGCGCCCCCACCGCCATGGTTACCGACAGCACGGTGGGCATCGCCACGGGAATCGCGGCCACCGTCAACACCAATGCGAACTGCAACGTAGTGGTCATGCGATCCCCGCGGAACAGAGCGACCGTGAGAATCAGGACCACCAGCACTACCGCCAGCACGATCAGGTAATCGCCGATCTTTAACACGGCGCGTTGGAAATGGCTGACAATGTGCACCTCCTGCACCAGTTGGGCGGTCTTCCCGAAGTAGGTGTTGGCACCCGTGGCGTACACCATCGCGTCGATCTCGCCCTGGCGCAGAATCGACCCTGAAAACACCGCTTCTCCCGGTTTGCGCGACGCGGGCAAAGATTCGCCTGTCAACGCGGACTGATCGACCTCCACTGGAT
>JBAWDI010000648.1:0-5895 GCA_049590695.1 Bryobacteraceae bacterium | reverse complement strand
CTTCCACGCAGCCCGAGCGAGGGCCGCAACCGGGCACCCCGCCCGCCGCGCCAACCGTTGCGGCCAACCCGCCGGCCGCGCCGCCAGTCGAAACCGTGCCCGGATCGTATTGGCAGGTTCTGGCAACGGCCAGCCAGACGTCCGCCGACGTCATGCGTCAGACCATGAAGGACAAGGGCTTCCCGGCGTCTTTGCAGCCCGGCCCTAACAACCTGATCCGCGTGCTGATCGGGCCTTACACCGACAAGCAGTCGCTGGGCCGCGCCAAAACGGAACTGGAAAACGCCGGCGTCCATCCGGTCCTGATGAAGTAGCGTGGGCGATTCCCTGGTGCAACCCGGCGCGGCGCCGCGACCCCGGCTTCCGGAGTGGGCGCGCAAGAGCCGCACCGATTTCGAATCGCTCAACCGGGTCAAGCGCGGGCTGCGGCTGCTGAACCTGCACACCGTGTGTGAATCGGCGCGCTGCCCCAACATCCACGAGTGCTTCCACCGCGGCGCCGCCACGTTCCTGATTCTGGGCGAGCGCTGCACGCGCGGCTGCGGTTTCTGTTCGGTGCCCAAGGGTAACCCGGCCAGGCACGATATGCGGCTGGACGCCACGGAGCCCGCCAACGTGGCCCGCATGGCCGCCGAAATGAAGCTGCGTTACGTGGTGATCACCAGCGTGAACCGCGACGACCTGGAAGACGGCGGATCGCGCCATTTCGCCCAGACCGTGCGCGAAGTGCGGCGCGCGCTTCCGCAAGCGCGGGTGGAAGTGCTGACGCCCGATTTTTGCGGCGACCACGACGCCGTGGCGCGGGTTCTGGACGCCGGACCGCACGTCTTCAACCACAACGTTGAGACCGTTCCGCGGCTGTACCGCCGCGTGCGCCCGCAGGCCGATTACCGGCAGTCGCTCGACGTGCTGGCGTTCGCGCGGCGCTACTCGGAAAGCGTGTTGACGAAATCGGGCTTCATGCTGGGCCTGGGCGAAACCGAGGACGAGGTTCGCACGCTGCTTCGCGATCTGCGCGCGGCGGGCGTCGATGTGGCCACCATCGGCCAATACCTCCAGCCCACGCGCCGCAACCTGCCGGTGGCGGCATTCATAGATCCCCGCCAATTCGACGCCTACCGCGACTGCGGGCTGGCGCTAGGGTTCCGCATGGTGTTCAGCGGTCCGCTGGTGCGCAGCTCGTATATGGCCGAGGCGGTGAGCGGCCCGTGCTGAACTGGCTGCTGGCGTTGCTCTCGGCGGGGCTGCTGGTGCTCTCGTTCCCGCGATTCCAGATCGCGTGGCTGGCGCCGGTGGCGCTCGCGCCCTTGCTGATCGCCCTGGCGCGCGAGCCGCGGCCGCTGCGGCGTTTCCTGCTGGGTTGGACGTCCGGCATGGCCTACTGGTTCGGCGTGTGCTACTGGATCCAGTTCGTGCTCTCATTCCATGGCGGCCTCGGCAACCTGGCCGGCTGGGCCGTGTTCCTGCTGTTCTGCTTCGTCAAGGCGCTGCACATGGGCGTCTTCGCCTGGCTGGCGGGAATCCTCATACGCCGCTGGTGGGCCGTGCCCGCGGTGGCGGCGCTGTGGGTGGCCATCGAAGCCACGCACGGGTCTCTGGGCTTCGCGTGGCTGGCTCTCGGCAATGCCGGAATCAACATGGATCTGCCCCTGCGCCTGGCGCCCATCACCGGCGTGTACGGGCTCTCGTTCGTCTTCATGACGATGGCCACCGGCCTGGCGCTGGCCGCCCTCGGGCGCTCGCGTCTGGAACTGCTGTGGCTGATCCTGCTGCCCTTCCTGATCTTCCTGCCGCCGTTGCCGCCCGCCCAGCGCGGCCATGAAACCGCGCTGCTGACGCAGCCCAACATCTCCGAAACCGAGGAGTGGACGAGTGAATCCATCGACCAAATGCAGCGCCGGCAGGTGGCCCTCACCATGCGCGGTGCGCTGGCGGAGAGCGAGCGGCCGCCCTCCATCGTGGTTTGGCCGGAGGTCCCCGCGCCGCTCTACTACGACGAAGACCCGCGCTTTCGCAGCTACGCCGACAACCTGGCGCGCGCCACGAACGCCTACCTGCTGATTGGCCTGGTGGCGCACACCGCCAGCGGCGCGCCGCTCAACTCGGCCGCGTTGATTTCGCCCGCGGGCGGCTTGGTGAGCCGCTATGACAAGGTGAACCTGGTTCCATTCGGCGAATATGTGCCGTGGCCCTTGGGCTTCGCCAACAAGATATCGACCGAGCTCGGCGACTTTGTGGCGGGCCAGCGCGTGGTGGTCTCTCCCGTCGGCGATCACAAGATCGGCACATTCATCTGTTACGAATCGGTGCTGCCCAATTTCGTGCGCCAATTCGCGGCCGGCGGGGCGGAAGTGCTGATCAACATTTCCAACGACGGCTGGTTCGGCAAGAGCGCCGCGCGCTACCAGCACCTCGCAATGGTGCGCATGCGGGCGGCGGAGAACCGCCGCTGGATTCTGCGTTCCACCAATGACGGCATCACCGCGACCATCGATTCCGCCGGCCGGTTGCGTGGAACGCTGCCGTTGTACGTGGAAGCCACGTCCTACACGGGGTTCACGTACATTTCCGAGCGTACGCCGTACACGCGATACGGGAATTGGTTCGTGGCGTTGTGCGCGCTGATGGTGGTGATGGGGTTGGTGGCGGAGCGGATGGTGTGAAGCCGAAGAGCGTCCCGATGAGTCGGGGGTGCCCACTGGGCCCGGCAGGCAGGAGTGCCTGCGCTACGGCCGCCGGTAGTGCTTGTCATCCGTGAACAGGTTCAGAGTCCCACAGGCCGGACATCGGTACGCCGGGAGAAAACGAAGCACGCGCAAGAGCCGATCCGATGGATGTCCCGAGCCGCAGCGTATACACACATTACTCCAGCAGCCGCTATCGAGGCGATCGGGGGCGTTGCCAAAGTAGAGGGCCCAGCCATAGAAACTCAGCCGGGTGCCCAGGAAGCGGTCTAACAACCGAAGAATATAGGTGGCAAGAAACAGAGAAGTCTCCGTCCCGCCTCCAAGGAGCCACAATCGCCGGGGCGGACGCGTGCGGCGGTTCCTTCGGTTGAGAAATGAGAACGACGTACAGAGCGGACGGGTAGCCACGTGTTTCAGCCTGGTCGTACGCTCAATGATCGATGCGAGATCGCGCGCGGAAGTGAAGCGGTTGACGTGGCCGCCGCCACGGGCCAGCCATCGATACAGCCAGTCTGTCAGCGTGCTGGAGTCCGGAACCGCGACGTAGAGAGACCCGCTCGGTTTGACGACCCGGCCGATCTCTTCCAGCGCCCCCGCAAGATTGTGGAAGTGCTCCAGGCTGTGGTTAGAAACGATGGCGTCAAAACGACTTGCCGGGAATGGGAGCTGCGCGGCGTCCGCTTGGACAAAATTGGCAAGTCGAACGCCGGGAAGTTCCAGGTCAACCCGGACGACGGCAAAGGAACCGTCGTCTGGAAGGAAGGCGCCCGCTCCGCACCCGAGGTCGAGGATTGCGCCTCCCGGCGCAACTGTCGCCAAAAGCTCGTTCACATCAGCCGTGCCGGATCACCAGCACATCGCCATCCTTGACGATGTACTCTTTCCCCTCCAGCTTGAGCAGCCCCTTCTCCCGCGCGCCCGCGTAGCCGCCCAGATCCACCAGCGATTTCCAGTTCACCACTTCGGCGCGGATGAACTTCTTCTCGAAATCGGAATGGATGGCGCCCGCGGCCCTCACCGCTGGGGTGTGGATGGGGATGGTCCAGGCGCGGCATTCGTCCTCGCCGGCGGTCAGGAAACTCATCAGGCCCAGCAGCGCGTAGGTGGCCGAGATCAGCCGCTCCAAGCCGGATTCCAGCAACCCGTAGCTGGCCAGGTACTCGCGCTGGTCTTCCACCGGCAATTCGGCCAGCTCGGCTTCGATCTTGCCGCACACCGCCGCCGCCGAGACGTGGCGGCGGCCGGCCAGCACGCCTTCGCGGTATTCGCGCTCGCGCTCGTGCAGCTTGCCGGCCTCGTTTTCACCGAGGTTCAGCACGTAGAGTATGGGCTTCTGCGAGAGGAATTGGAAGCCGCGCAAGCGTTTTTCCGCCTCGGCGTCGAGCTCCAGTTGCCGCAGCGGGTGGTTCGCGTCGAGGGTGGCTTTGCACTTCTCCAGAAGCTCGAATTCGCGGTCCAACTCGGGGTTCTTGATCTTCTTGCGATCCTTTTCCAAGCGCTCCAGGCGCTTCTCCACCACCAGCAGGTCGCTGAGCATCAGCTCCATCTCGACGTCTTCCAGATCGCGCACCGGGTCGACGGACCCCTTCTCGTGCGCGACGGTAGCGTCCTCGAACAGGCGCAGCACATGGGCGAAGGCGTCCACCACACGCAGGCTGGCCAGGTAGCTGGGATCTCGAAGGCTCTCCTTGGAGACGGACGGCATGTCCACATACTCCACCGTGGCGTGCGTCACCTTGGGCGGCTCGAAGAGGCGCGCCAGCTCTTCGACACGCGCGTCCGGCACTTGCGCCACGCCGGTGCGCACCGCCGTGGAGCCGATGTGGGTCTCCTGGTGGACTCCGGTGAGGATCGTGAACAGGGAAGTCTTGCCTGTCATGGGCAAGCCGATAATGGCGGTTCGCATATTGGGAATCACCTACAGGGGAACATCCACCTGGCTGAGAATCTCTTCGATGATGCGCTCGCCCACGTCGGCGCGGCGCTGCACCAGGGTGGTGCGGGTATTGATGACCACGCGATGCGCGAACAGCGGCACGGCCAGGCGCTTCACGTCGTCGGGCGTGGCGTAATCGCGGCCATCGAGCAAGGCCAACGCTTGCACGGCGCGGTAGAGCGCCTGCGATCCGCGCGGGCTGACGCCCAGTGCCAGCGATTCGTGGTTGCGGGTTTTCTCCACGATGGCCAGCATGTAATCGACTAGAGCCTCTTCCACCCTGACGCCGTGCACGGCCTCCTGCAACCGCAGCACATCCTCGGCCAGCAGTCCCGAGGCCGCGGCTTCCGGCAGCCCGCGTTCGGAGTTGCGCACGATCTGGCGCTCGCTGGCCAGGTCCGGGTAGCCGATGCGCAGCCGCATCAGGAATCGATCGAGCTGCGATTCCGGCAGCGGGTAGGTGCCGTGGTGTTCCACCGGGTTCTGCGTGGCGATCACCATGAACGGCTGCGGCAGCGCGTGCGACTTCCCGTCGATGCTGACCTGCCCTTCGTTCATGGCTTCGAGCAGCGCCGATTGCGTTTTCGGCGTGGTGCGATTGATCTCGTCGGCCAGCAGGAAATTGCTGAAGATGGGACCCGGCTTGAACTCGAAGGCTTCGGAGTGGGCGTTATAGATGGTGACGCCGAGGACGTCGCTGGGAAGCATGTCGCTGGTGAATTGCAGCCGGTGGAAGCGGCAGGAAACGGCGCGCGCCAGCGCCTGCGCCAGAGTGGTCTTGCCGACGCCGGGCACATCTTCGATGAGCAGATGGCCGCGCGCCAGCAGGCAGACCACGGAGAGCCGGACCACTTCCGGTTTGCCGCGAATGGTCCTGCCGAGGGCCGTCTCCAACCCGGCCAGCCTGGCGAGGATTTCGGGCGAGAATCCAACCGGCGGGGCGACCAATGATTCCCGCTGGGACATTACAGGTTCATCATACTAAAGATCGGCGGGCCTCAGCCTCTTGGAGGGCGGAGCGGGGCGTGGTGGCGGAGCGCGGAGCGGGGCGGAGCGGTGCGGTGGCGGCGTCCCGCGATTTCGGTTAAACTCGAATTTTGCCCGCCACTTCGAGGGCGCGTAGCTCAGTTGGTTAGAGCGCCTGCTTCACACGCAGGAGGTCACAGGTTCGAGTCCTGTCGCGCCCACCATTTCATGGCGCTCAGCGAGCGGAAAAGCCGCGGCTGGACTCCACCAGTGTGCCCCGACATTCGTCCCCAGTGTGGGCCACCT
>JBAWDI010000647.1:0-1751 GCA_049590695.1 Bryobacteraceae bacterium | reverse complement strand
ATCCTGAAGGAGGAGCCGGAGCCGGTCAGTTCGGTGCGCAAAGAGATTCCGCAGGAGCTGGAAAGGATCATCGCGCGATGCCTGCGCAAGAACCCCGAGCGGCGCTTCCAGCACATGGATGACCTTAAGGTCGCGCTGGAAGAAGTGAAGGAGGAATCGGATTCGGGCGCGGCGGCCATGCTAACGACGCCGCCGCGCCGGCGCTGGGTTTGGGCAGCCCTGCTGCCAGTGCTGCTGGTTGCCGGTTTTTTCGCGTGGCGGATGTGGTGGCCACCGCAGCCGGAGGAGCCGCTTCGGGCGGTCGAGCTCGTCACCGTTCCCGGTCTCAAAAGCTCTCCTTCGTTTTCTCCCGACGGCGACCACATAGCATTCGCGTGGAATGGCCCCAAGCAGGATAACTTCGACATCTACGTGCAACAGATCGGCGCCGGCCCGCCCTTGCGGCTGACCACCGACCCGCGCAGCGACTACAACCCGGCATGGTCGCCCGATGGCCGCTGGATCGCCTTCCTCCGCAGTGAGTCGCTGGGATCTTTTCGCGGAGGAACAGTACTGCAAACCGGGAGAAGCGAATTGCGGTTGATCCCCCCTCTGGGCGGGCCGGAACGTAGACTGGCCGAGATCCGGCTAGGTGAGACCTACTGGAATCAGACGTTCCTTGCCTGGTGTCCCGACAGCGCCTGTGTGGTGGTGACGGATTCCGCGGGCGAGGGGAAGCCCGACGCCTTGTTCGTGGTTTCACTCGAAACCGGGGAGAAGAGGCAGTTGACCAATCCCCAGCCACCTGTGGCCGGCGACGTCAACCCGGCGGTCTCGCCCGACGGCCGCTGGCTGGTCCTCAAGCGTGTCATTGGTTTCCCTGGCCACGAGCTTTACCTGCTTCCCCTGGGAAAGAGTCTGACGGCTGGCGGCGAACCCAGGCGCCTCACGCTGAACGTGGGTGAGTTGATGTGGAACGCCGGTTACCTGGCGTGGATGCCCGACGGCAAGGAGATTCTCTATTCAACCGGGACAAGCCTCTGGAGGGAGGCCATCCCGGGCGGTTCCCCGCCGGCGCGAGTCCCCTTCGTGGGCGAGAACGGGATAATGCCCGCGGTCTCGCACCCGCAGCCCGGCAGGCCGTCCCGGCTGGTGTATGTTCGAAGCACCGACGTCAGATATATCCGGCGCATCTCGACCTCCGCTCCCGGCGCTCCGGCGTCTTCTCCGCCCAGCGCGGCCATCGCCTCCACCAGCCAGGACATGTCCCCCCAGTTTTCCCCCGATGGCCGCCGTGTCGCCTTTGAATCCGATCGCTCGGGACCAAATGAGGTTTGGCTGGCTGATCCCGACGGCTCGAACGCCGTCCAGCTCACCACAATGGTCGCCACCATGGGCGCTCGCAGAGCAGGCACTCCCCGCTGGTCGCCCGACGGCCAACTGATTGCGTTCGACTGCAATGTCGAAGGCCACTACGGGATCTATGTAGTCTCCGCGGCGGGCGGCAAGCCGCGCCGCCTCGCCCCCCATCCGGCCAACGACAACGTCGCCAGCTTCTCCCGGGACGGCAAGTGGATCTACTTCAGCTCCAATCGAACCGGAGAGTATCAGGTCTGGAAGGTCCCTGTGGCTGGTGGGGAGGCAGTCCAGGTCACACACAACACCGGCTTCGTAGCCTTCGAGTCGCCAGACGGCGCCTACGTCTATTACACGCAGACCAGGGGCGAGCCGGGTCCCTTATGGCGCATTCCGGCCTCCGGCGGCCAGCCCGT
>JBAWDI010000646.1:0-1940 GCA_049590695.1 Bryobacteraceae bacterium | reverse complement strand
GCCGCCGGCACCCGCAACGGCGCCCGCTCCGGCGCCAACGGCGGCCAGTCAGAATGCACCCGAGATGGCCACCCGCGTGGAGCCTACGGCGTTCCAGGCCAAGGTGAACCTGGTCATGGTGCCGGTGGTGGTGCGCAATGCTCAGGGGCATGCCATCGGGAACCTCGGCAAGGAGAGCTTTCAGCTTTTCGATAAGGGCAAGCCGCAGGAGATCTCCCGGTTCACAGTGGAAAATACAGGCGCGCCCGGTGGTGGGGAATCGAAATCTTCAGGAGGCCAGCCGGCGCCGATAGCGGCGGAAAAAGGACCGCCCGTGATCGCCCCCGAGCGCTTTGTGGCCTATCTCTTCGACGATGTGCATCTCGCCTTGGGCGACTTGGTTCGCGTGCGGGACGCCGCGGACCGTCACATGGCAACGCTCGGACCCGCGGATCGGGCGGCGGTTTATGCGATGTCCGGCGAGGTCAGCCTGGATTTTACGGACGACCGGACGAAATTGCACGAGGCGCTGCTGCGCTTGCGGCCCGGCGTCATGGTCCGCGCCGGCGCGCTCACCGATTTGGAGCAGAGGACCCTCGGCTCGCTCGCCAATTTGAAGCAAATTATAAACAGAATGGCGATCGCGCCGGGACAGCGCACGCTCATGTTTATTTCTCCCGGCTTCAACACCTTTGCGCCGGAATACATCCAGGAAGAGACGGATATTCTGGAGCGCGCCATCAAGGCCAACGTGATTATCAGCACGCTGGACGCCCGCGGGCTTTTTACCGATCCCTCTTACGATGCCAGCAGAAGCGGAACGGGAAGAGGCGGATCGCTCAGCGCGGCCATTGCCCGCGCCAATCTTCTGGCGGAATTGGCCGCCGGCACGGGCGGAACGTTCTTCCAGAACAGCAACGACCTGGATGAAGGATTCCGGCGGCTGGCGGCGGCGCCGGAATATGTCTATCTGCTGGGCTTCTCTCCGCAGAACCTGAAGCTGGATGGCAGCTTTCACAGTCTGAGGGTCACCTTGAAGAATGGGGGCAATGTCAGCATTCAGGCGCGGCGCGGTTATTACGCTCCGAAACATATGGAGGATGAAGCGGAGAATGCCAGGCAGGAGATTGAATCGGCGCTCTTCTCGCGGGAGGAGATACTCGAACTCCCCATCGAATTGCACACTCAGTTCTTCAAGACCAGCGACCAAGCCGCCAGGCTGGCCGTTCTGGCTCATCTGGATCTGAAGTTATTCAAGTTTCAAAAAGTGGAAGGCCGGAACGGTAACGAAGTGACCCTGGTGTACGGTTTATTCGATCGCGATGGAAACTACACGCAGGGGATCAAGAAGGTTCTGACATTGCGCCTCAAGGATGAAACGCTGGAGCGGTTGGGCCAAGGGGTTACGGTGCGGACCACCTTCGACGTGAAACCGGGGACCTATCTGATCCGGCTGGTGGTCCGGGATGCGGAGGAGCGGAAGCTGTCGGCGACCAATGGGGCTGTGCAGATTCAGTAGGCGGGTGCGCATCCTCGGCATCGAATCCTCCTGCGACGAAACCGCGGCGGCCGTGGTGGAAGACGGCGACGCTGTCCTCTCTTCCGTGGTGGCTTCGCAGATGATCACCCACGGCAAGTACGGCGGCGTGGTCCCGGAACTGGCCTCGCGCGAGCACCTGCGCGCTATCGTGCCCGTGGTGCGCGAAGCTCTAGAGATCTCCGGCACTAAGCTGGAGGACCTCGCCGCCATCGCCGCCACCGTGGGACCGGGCCTGGTGGGTTCGTTGCTTGTCGGCCTGACATACGGCAAATCGCTGAGCTTCGCCACCGGCGTGCCGCTCATCGCCGTCAACCACATCGAGGGCCACATCCATGCGGTGGTTTTGGAAGCCAGGCGCGCCGGAACGCCCGTGGAATTCCCCGCCGTGGCGCTGGTGGTCAGCGGCGGCCATACCCACCTG
>JBAWDI010000645.1:0-6014 GCA_049590695.1 Bryobacteraceae bacterium | reverse complement strand
GTATCATCGGCCTGGATTGTCTGGCCCATATACCCTTCATTTTACCGCCGGGAGGCGCACCGTGGAATGGCTGATTGAGAATCCGTAAGGCGCCACGCTGCTGGCACTGATACCGAAGGAGGAGTTTCTAGTGGGGGCAAGGGCAGCGAACGAGGTGGCAGGCGGTTCCCCATCCACTCTGCGGTGAACCACGAACACGGCTATAATCGGATCGAAGTGCTGCTGGAGCTGGTGGTTGAAAACTACGCCGTGGTGGAGCGCCTGCGCATCCGCTTCCACGCGGGGTTGAACCTGCTAACGGGCGAGACCGGCAGCGGCAAGTCGCTGGTGGTGGACGCGCTCGGCCTGCTGCTGGGGGGCCGCGCCTCGGCGGAGACCATCCGGACCGGAGAATCCCGCGCGCGCGTGGCGGGCATCTTCGATGTCCGCGATCACGCGCCCGTGCGCCGCCTGCTGGAACCCGCCGGACTCGAAATCGAGGAGGGCGAGCTGCTCGTCGAGCGCGAAATTCTGGGCGGCGGCAAGTCGCGCGCGTTCGTCGGCAGCCGGCCGGTGTCGGTGTCCCTGCTCAAGGACCTGGCGCCTCACCTGGCGGATATCCACGGACAACACGAACAGCAGCTTCTGTTTGCGCCCGATGCGCAGCGCGACATGCTGGACGCTTTCGCCGGAGACCGCGAGCTGCTCGACCGTGCCGCCGTTAGCTACCACGAGTGGCGCGCCGCGGCGGAGGAACTCGAGGATCTGGAGCGATCCGAACAGGAGAAGCTGCGGCTGCTGGATCTGTGGAGCTTCCAGCGCAAGGAGATCGATGGCGCCGCGCTGAAGCCGGACGAGGAAGCGTCCCTGGAGAACGAGCGCCGCGTCCTGCAAAACGTGCAGCGTCTCCAGGAAACGGCCGCGGCCGCCTACGCCGCGGTCTACGACAGCCCCGAATCCGCTCTCTCGCTTACCCGCGCGGCCGCCAAGCGGTTGGAGGAACTCTGCCGCATCGACTCCTCGCTGGCGGGCCTGCGCGAGCACCTCAAATCGGCGGACCTGAGCCTCCAGGAAGTCTCCTACGCGCTGCGCGACTATGTTTCGCGCCTGGAAGCCAACCCGGGCCGGCTGGAGGAGGTGGAGACGCGCCTGGCCGCCATCGACCGCCTCAAGCGCAAGTACGGCCGGTCGATTGCCGAGATCCTGAGTTTCTTGGAAGACGTCACTCGCCAGATCGCCTCCGTGGAACACGCCGGAGAGCGCATGGAAGAATTGCGAAAAGAGCGGAAGCGGCTGGCTGCCGATTTCGACAAGCTGGCGGGGGAGCTGACCACGCACCGCGGATCGGCCGCGCGCAAGCTGGAAAAGCGCGTCGAGGCCGAATTGGCCCAGCTCGCCATGGAGCGCACCGTCTTCCGCATTGCGATGGCACCCGCTCCGTGGTCCGCCGAGGGCGCCGACCGCGTCGACTTCCTGGTGTCGCCGAACCTGGGCGAAGAGCCCCGGCCGTTGGAGAAGGTGGCTTCCGGCGGCGAGATCTCGCGCCTGGCGCTGGCGCTGAAGACCTGCCTCGCCGCGCCCCGGACGGCCGTGGTCCGTACGCTGGTTTTCGACGAGGTGGACGCCGGCGTGGGCGGCAGCGCCGCGGAAGGAATCGGCCGCCGCTTGAAGAAGCTGGCCGCCGCCAACCAGGTGTTGTGCGTCACGCACCTGCCGCAGATCGCGGCGTTCGCCGACCATCACTACCGCGTCGAGAAGCGGGAATCGAAAGGCCGGACGGCGGCGGTGGTCGAGGAGTTGGACGACGACGCCCGCACCCGCGAAATCGGCCGCATGTTGTCGGGGCAGAAGCTTACGCCCGAGGCGCTGAAGAACGCCGAGCAACTGATCCGCATGAGCGCGGGGTGAGAGACTGCAAGGAATCCCAGCGATCGCCGGGTTGACAGACGAAAGCGTCTGTCCCACAATGCTCAAATGCCGCTGGCCAGCGCCATTTCTTGTCTGGCCCGGCGGGGCAGGCCATACCGGCTCTTCCATCGCAGCCACGCCATACTGACAATTCGAGTGACTTCCATAACGTCAAACGGCTGCGCCAGCACATCGTAGGCTCCCAGGTTGAGGGCTTCCGCCCAAAGACGCTCATCGGCAACCCTGGAAGTGACAATCAGATACGGCGGATCGGGCAAGGTTCTCAGTTCCTCCAGAACCTCTCTCCATGTCCCCGGGTGCAGATCGGACTCACACACGACCACGGGAACTCTGAGCTTCCGCAACGCCTTCAGCGCCGACGCCAGATTGGGGCACGCGTTCAGCTTCAAGTTACATGTCGGACTCAGGTCGCATTGGGAACACTGCAAGATGCCTTCCAGGGAAGCGTGGTCCTCGTCGATCAGACCCACTGACAAGAGGGTGACAGCTCCAGTATGATCGGCTTCGAATTCGCAAGCTTTCTTCATGACACTGATCTCTTTCTCAATCGGATGAAAACAGGGCTGAAGCGCCTACATGGCGCAGTGCCGCCGCTCCGACTAGGAAATGCGGCCCTCGACTGGTCCTTGTCTACGGTTTTCGGTTCAGGCGGCGCCTGAACCGGACTGTCGCGCAAGAATCGGCCGCTCGGCCTCTTGCAGATCCGCTAGATGGTGTCTGGATCGCCCCGCCAGTTCACGCATTGCCTGGAACCAATCTTCTTCGGGTGATCCGTCCGGACAACCTCTGGCTTGCCAAAGCGCGTGGGCAAGCGCGGCGATTTCCTCCTGATTTTCGGGCCCGGGACGCCGGATTCGAGCAGATTGACTTGAGATTTGCCTAACTGAATCGGAACCTCTGGCCGTATGAAGGCGTTGCTTCGCCATGCGGTATTCCCTCTGTTCTCAGCCGTTCCAGGACAATCTGAGGGCTGTGAGTGCCTCGTCTTCCCCGAGTCGGTCTATTAGTACAGCTTGAGTTGAGTATAGGATCGGAACCCGATTTGTGTCAATAGCTATTAAGCAGGGTGCAACATTACCCCCATGTGAACTCACGAACCGATGGCGGCCAGCGCCCCGCGAAAGGGAATGATCGAGGCCGGCCCGCGCCACGGGTGGAATGGGGCGTTTCCGGGATCGGACCGCGCGCGCGTTTCTACCGCCTGAAGGCTCCCGGACGCACCCGGGCAGGGTAGCGCCGGCGCCAGCCAGCACCGTCAGTGCAACGTTTCGAGGTACTCGCCGGTGGACGCGTCGATGAACACGGACAGACCGGAGGTCCCCAGGGATTCGCCCCAGACCATCCGCCAGGCGGGATTCGGGAACTTGTTGTTCTTCTCGAGCAGCATGGAGATGGTCAAGTTCGGGTTCTTCTTGTCGTAGTCGCCCGCTTTGCCGAGCGCCGTCTTGTAGGCCGCGTCGGTATCCACTTTAACGGCGGCTATGAGGAAAGGCTGGGCCTGGGCGTTCAGGTCCTCCTCCTGTCCCGCGAAGACGCCCTGGTGCAGGTTGCCCGGCGACTCGACCACGGAATAGGTGTACGTCCGCGCGCGTCCCCTGCTGGCGGAAGTAAACGTGGCTTCCCAAGCGCCCGCCTCTCCGGGGACCGAGGGGACTTCGAGGAGGTGAATGCTGTTCATCTTCAGCACTTGAGCGTCGGGCGCCCAGGACCGGACCACCTGGTACATCCGGTACAGCGCGACCTGGCCGGTGACCGGCTCGGCGGGCTTGGGTGGTTCCTTCTTTTCAGCCGGCTCGGACTGCTCCGAACAGCCCGTCAGAATCAACAGGAGAGCACACCCCAATATCAACGAGAGCTTTCTCATAAGTACCTGCCCTCTATTTTAACAGGCGTCGACGTGCCATAATGAAGCCAGCAGCGGGAGGGTGTATGTCCCCAAGAACCTACGGGAGGGCGATCGCTATTTTTGCGGCAGCGGTTTTCCTGCTGCCGCCGGCTTTCAGTCAAGTTAGGGGCGGAACGACAACCACGCCTGTGGGCGGGGGCGCCGGCTCTGGGACCGGCACCACCAGCGCCACGCCCTCCATCACCACCAATCCGCAACCGGCTACCTCGAACACATCCCCAAGCATGCCCTCGCCGGTTCCCATCAGCGGCCGCGTCATGCTCGATGACGGCGGCCCGCCGCCCGAAAGCGTGGTGATCGAGCGCGTCTGCAATGGAGTCTCCCGCGCGGAAGGCTATACCGACCAGAAGGGCTACTTCTCCATCGATCTGGGCATGGAGCAGGGAGTGATGCAGGACGCCAGCACCGGCGGCAGGCTCTTCAACGATATGGGAACGCGCGTCTCCGGGCAGTCTCAGATGTCATCCGGCCTGGGCGGAGGGGCCAGGTCCGCTGAACGGTACATGAACTGCGATCTGCGCGCCAACCTCCCCGGCTACCGCTCGCAAGTGGTGAGCCTGGCCAACCGCCTCGCCATGGACAGTCCCGACGTCGGCACCATTTTTCTGCACCGCCTGGGCCACGCCGAAGGGCGCATCGTCAGCGCCATTTCGCTGGCGGCACCCAAGGACGCCCGCAGAGCGTTCGAGAAAGGCTCGGATCTGGCCAGGAAGAACAAGCTGGACGATGCCATGAAGAGCTACCAGAAGGCGGTGGACGTCTATCCCAAGTATGCCGCGGCCTGGTTTGAATTGGGGAAATTGCAAGCTGCCAAAGGCCAGGCGGATGCGGCGCATCAATCGTTCGACGCAGCCGTCGAGGCGGACCCCAAGTACTTGAATCCCTATCTGGAACTTTCCCGGCTGGCCCTGGGGGCGAAGAACTGGCGGGAACTGGCCGATGTGACCGGGCGCGCGGTGAAACTCGACCCGTTCGACTATCCGCAGCAGTTCCTGTTCAACTCGGTGGCCAACTACAACCTGCGGAACATGGAGGCGGCGGAGAAGAGCGCGCGCGAGGCCGAGAAGCTGGATACCGAGCACCACTACCCGCAAGTCTCGCACCTGCTGGGCGTGATCCTGGCGCAACGCCAGGACTACACCGGCGCCGCCGGCGAAATGCGCGACTACCTGAAGTTCGCGCCGGGCGCCGCGGATGCGGCCACCGTGCGCGGGCAATTGGACCAGTTGGAAAAGCTCTCCGCTCAGGCCAAGCCGTAGGGGCCGGGCGGCCCAGAGGGCACCCCGCGGCCCGCGGAGTTTCCAACACGACCGCTCCCTAACGGTCGCGGCTCGGCGTGCGGCCGTATACTTCGTTCCGAGCCGCGACCGTAAGGGAGCGGTTCGTTACGGCTTGTCCGGCTTGACCGCATCGCCGAACTTGATGTTGGATTCGCCGGTGTACTTGTGGTAGTTGCGGAAATCGATGACGTTCTTGGCGCAGAGGTTCGAGTTGCGCTGGCAGCTCAGCGTCTCGGCGTGCACCGGCAGCAGGTATTGCTGCGCGTCGCCCAACCGGATGTAATCGTAATCGGTGGCCGATTCCACTTGATCCAGCGGAAATTCCCCTGGCATGCCTTTGGCCGACATTTCGATGCGCAGCACCCGCGAGGTCCTGGGATCGATCCACACGGCGCCGCTGTAAGCGGGAACGTACATCTGCGAGCCGGCATGGACCGACCAGTGGGAATTCTCGCGGGCCACGGTGAATTCGTACATCTTCGCCAGAATCCCGCCGGTTCGCGAGTCCCTCTGGAAGTGGAAATCGGCCGCGGTGGCGGGCGAGAACAGGTCGATCAGCACGGTGCCGAATTCGCCGGTGGACCAGGAGCCGCCGGTCTCCTCCATGCTCTTTTTGACAGCCTTGCCGTCGACGGTGATGTTGCGGTAGTCCTCTTTGCCGTTCTCGTAGACCACATCGGTGCGAACCACGTCGATGGGATCGAAACTGGCGGGACGCGATTCACTCTGGAAGCGCGCCATCATCTCCTGGCAGACGTAGTTCGGCAGCGTTTCGGTGAAATCGAGCGCGGCGTTGGCGGCCTTGCGGATCAACGGATCGTCGGAGCGAAGGAACGAGGGTGCCGTGTCTTCGTCGCCGCGAGCGATGGAGGGTTGCCGGGGCGCCGCGGTTTCCGGCGGCGGAGGCGGCAGGTTCGCGG
>JBAWDI010000644.1:0-1811 GCA_049590695.1 Bryobacteraceae bacterium | reverse complement strand
GCATAGGCGAGGACCGGCCGACCCTTAAGCTTCAGCGCCTGTGTCCAGTTGTTTTCGCCCCTGCGCCAGGCGTTGCCCAGTACCCAAAGCAACTCGCTCACTTGAAATGGCTGGCTCAGTACATCGTGACCGCCCAGGTTTAGAACCTCTGCCCAGAGAAGCTCATCCGCCAGCCGGGCGGTGACTATGAGCAGCGGAGCCTGCGGCAACTGCTGGATCGCGGCTAACACATCTTTCCAGTTCCCAAGCGGCAGATTTCGCTCAGTCATGACTACTGGAACCGGGGTGCGGCGCAAGAAATCCACTGCAGCTTCGAGCGTACGGGCTTTGTAGAGTATCCAACCCTGCTGGAAGAAAACCTGGCCCAGAAACTCGTGGTCCTCTTCGACTGCGCTCACCAGTAAGGCTGATCTCGTTGTGGTCATGACCGTTGTGAAGCAAACCGCTAGCCAAACGCCGATGCTGGCCAAGATTCCCGTCGTTTGGCCTACCGAACCCACTTCTGGACTTGGTGTCCAACACTTCGTCACCGCGTTAGGCGCACAGGGAAGCAGGACCCAAATGAACCACAGACCTCCTGGAATCAGCAGCACCACCAATTCCTCATAACCGGCCCCCCCCGGTTGTAGGGGCAATCGCTTTGCCATCGCGCCACCGCCGCGGCTGGTGAAACCCTTCGGCTCGAGGTTCGGCACCCGAGCTGCTGTGATGCTCAAGAAGACCAGGAGGCGCGACATGCGGCTGTCGACGTCAAATACAGTGATAACAGTGATTCTTCTGTTTGCGCAGTAGCTTTATGGGTACGGATTCACACACGCAGACCCTGCCGGCGGCTTCGACGGACGATTGCTGGCATGCCATGCCGGCTGATGCGATTAGCGCCCGCTTGGGCGTCGACCCTGCATCCGGCCTGAACGACGAGGTAGCGCACAATCGATTCCTGGTATTCGGCCCGAACCGTTTGTCCCGGCAGAAGCAGCAAACGGTCTGGGACATCTTCCTGGAGGAGATCCGTGAACCGATGATCGTGCTCTTACTGATCACCGGTGTCCTGTACGGAATCTGGGGGGAATTCGAGGACACGCTGACCATCTTCTTCGTCATTCTGGCGTTGGTATCAGCCGAAGTGCTCAACGAACGGCGCGCCAAACAAGCCATTGGCGCCCTCATCAAGCTTTCCGAGCCGACCAGCCCGGTCATTCGCGGCGGCCAGCATCGGGAGATCCCGGCGGAACAGATCGTTGCTGGCGACGTGATCGTGATCGAGGCCGGCCGGCGTATCCCAGCCGACGCCCGGCTAACCGAAGCCTACGGTCTGGCGGTCGACGAGTCCGCTTTAACCGGCGAATCGGTCGCCGTCGAGAAGACGTCGGATCTGGTGCTGCCCGAAACCACGCCTCTGTCCGAACGCCGCAACCTGGTCTTCGCCGGCACCACGGCAGTGCGGGGGCGAGGCGCCGCGGTGGTTGTCGCCATCGGCATGAACACGGAAGTCGGGCGCGTGGCCCGGTTGGCACGTGAGGCCGAGGCGCCTCGCACGCCACTCCAAAAGGCCATGAAGGAGCTGTCCCAATCGCTTGCGTGGCTCGCGATTGGTTTCAGCGTGCTGATTCCGTTGCTTGGTTGGGAGTTCGGCAGGCAACCGCTTCGACAGATGATTCTGACCGGTCTGGCGCTGGCCTTTTCGGTGATTCCGGAGGAACTGCCCATCATAATCACCATGGTCCTGGCGCTGGGCGGATATCGCTTGTCGAAGCGGCACGCGATTGTGAAGCGCTTGCAGGCGGTCGAAACTCTTGGTGCGGTTACCG
>JBAWDI010000643.1:0-2856 GCA_049590695.1 Bryobacteraceae bacterium | reverse complement strand
ATTGGGGACCGCCTCCCTGCACAATGCCGTCGCCATTCGCCGTATAGGGCGCGCTTTGAACCGTGAACGGCACGCCGCTGTGATAGAAAACCGTGCCCGACACCTGCCAGCCGTTCACCACCTTCCCCAGGACACTGCGCACGTGGACCGGCAATTCGTACACGTAGCTGGCCGTGAAGTTGGCGCGGATATCGTAGTCGCAGTTTCCATACTGTCTGCCCAGCATGCCGGGCAGCGGCGAGATGATTCCGCCGGCTGAGAACGGCAGGAAGCCACCGTTGGATACGGTGTCCAGACAATGGCTCCAGGTATAGTTCGCCCGCGCCAGCAGACCGTGTCCCAGGCGCTTCTCCCCCGTGAGCTGAAGACCGTTGTAGTGGCTGTTCGCCCCCGTGCTCAATTGCGTGACGGTTGCAAAGCGCGCGTCCGCCGGCGCCTCGTACGGAAATGGCTGGAAGCAGCCATTGCACACAGTCTGATATCCGTTCACCTGTGTCGTATACGGCTGGTTCACCGCGCGCGTGCCGACGTACTGCGCGCGGAGACTTCCCGTATTCCCCATCTGGTGCTCCACACCAAAGCTCCACTGCATGAAGTAAGGCGCGCGCAAGCGGCCGTCCGGTATCGCGGTGAGCGCCACCGGGGCCAGGCAGGTTACCGGGCTGGCGGAAGCCGAGGCGCACGACCGCTGGCCTTGTCGGAACCCGTTCAGAAACGCCTGGTTGGCCGCGATGGTGGCGTCAACCGCGCTGTTCGCCACGCCCGGCGCGATCGCCAGTCCGCCTGCCTGGCCCAGCAGACCTCCCTGGTACGTGTTGACGTACGGCGGATTGGAGGCGATCAGGTCCACGATGCTCCCCGGCAACAGATCGCTGAACACGCCGAATCCGGCGCGCACCACCGTCCGCGGCGCAAATTGCCAGGCCACCGCCGTCCTGGGCTGCCACATAACCAGCGGTGTCGATGAAAAGACGCCCTTCAAACCCGTCTCCAGCGCCTGATTCAGGGGCTGATTCGGGTCGTGGCTCGCCGCGTCGAATGAGCCCGGCAGCCGCGCAATCAGGCCGTGCGCGCTCTCCGGGTTCGTATTGGTTGCCGTGCGCACGCCCAACGTCCAGGTCAGCTTCGACGTCACCTTCACGGTGTCCTGCGCGAACAGGTCCAGGTTGAGATAGTTGAATGGTTGCGAGGCGGCCACCGGGAAAGCTTTGGTCGCCGTCGACGCCACCCCGTAAATGAACTGCGCCAAGGTTGTGTATTCCACCAGCGGCGTCACATAGTTGCTGAAATCGTAGTCGTTGATGCGCAGCCGCCGCGAGCCGATCCCGAACTTGAATTGGTGCGGGCCCACCGTCCATGCCAGGTTGTCGTTGATTTGGAACCGCGTCGCCCGCCTGCCCTGCACCCAGTTGTAATCGAGCCCCCCCAGCGTCGTGAACGGAGCGTTCGATCCGGCCCCTTCCAGAACAATCGGGAACGCACCGAGCGTCTTAGCCAGGTCCGCCGGCCCAAACAGGCTTTCGTACCACGAGAATGCCGGGTTGAAGTAGTTCAGCAGGTTCTGGCTGAAAATGTGTGTGTATCCGGCGGCGAATGAGTATAGCGGCTGCGAGGAAATGGAGTTGAACAGCGGGTTGATCGGGTCCGTGTAGGCCGCCTGCAATCCCGTGTCCGACTGCAACCGGTACCACACCATGTTGTCGATATCGATGTTCTGGTCGGCCCGCGCCGTAATCACCTGTTCGTGGTCGGCGCTCGATTGCGATGTGGTGTGACGTATGGCGCACCCGTTCCCGTTGGGCGGATACCCCGCGGCCACGCCGCCATCCGCGTTGAACGGACATCCCAGCACCGGCAGCGCCGTCCCAACCGTCTTCGGATAGAGCGCGAACATCTTCGTGTAAAATGGAACCAGCGCCGGCGCGGCCGGGTAGGCCGTTCCCGACACCGTGTCCACTCCCCCCTTTGGCAGTTGTCCCAGGACGTAGCTCTGGAAAGCCGTCGAGGGCAGCGTGACCGTGTTGACGATCGGCAGGGCGATCCTCATTTGCTCGAAATCGCCGAAGAGGAATAGCTTGTCGCGTCTGACCGGCCCGCTCAGGCTCCCGCCAAAGTGATTCACCGTCGAACGCGGTTTCCGGTTTCCCTCCGTGGCGTCGGTAAAGAAATTGGCTGCGTTCATCCGCGACCCGTTCCACAGTTCGTACAGGTTGCCGTGCGGCGTGTTGCTCCCGCTCTTGGTGATGTAGTTGATTTGCGAAGCCCCATACCGCCCCTGATCGACCGCGTACGACGTGGTGTTCACCGTCACCTCTTCGATCGAATTCAGCCCCAGCACCAGGTTGGTCGCCAGCCCGCTATTCAGATTCGTCAGCGGATCGTTGGTTTCCAGCCCGTCGACGATGTAGGCGTTCGATAGAGCCGGCAGCCCGTTGAATTGCACGTTGCCGTACCCGTTCTGCCCGCCCACGAAATCGTTGGACGAGCCCGCCGTGTTAATCAGTGCGCCCGGCGCGAACTGCGCCGGATACGTCATATCGCCGCCCGGATTCGGCAGGTCCTGGATCGCCTTCCCGGTGATCGTAGTCGTGGTATTCGGGTTTTCGACGTTGATCAGCGGCGCTTCGCTCATCACGGTCATGTCCGCCTGCGCCGCGGCGATCTTCAACGTGAAGTTGACGGTCCTGGTTTCCCCCAATCCCGCGGCCACCGGCGAGTTCACCTGGTCGTCGAATCCCGGAGCCTGGGCCCGCACGGAATACGCCCCCGGCCGCAGCTCCGGAAAACTAAATCTTCCCGCCTCGTCGGTGCGAGCCTCCCGTCTGAGCCCTGTCTCGCCGTTCGTGACGGTCACGG
>JBAWDI010000642.1:0-6227 GCA_049590695.1 Bryobacteraceae bacterium | reverse complement strand
GCGCCAGGTCGTGCCAGGCGTCGTACCAGAAGCGCACGGACCCGGAGGCGTAAGTGCGCGCATCGGGCATGTTCTTCCAAAGCCAGTCAGTGACGCGGTACTCGACGCGATTCTGGTAATCGGGCGTGAGCGGAAACATGTGCCAGGCGTGGCGGATATAACCGGTGGTGGTCCAGAAGGCCGCGCCAACCACCACCAGGACGACGGCGCGGAGGGCGATGCCGGGGCGGTCCCATAGCCATTGCAGGATGACGACGGCCGCCATGATGTAGATCATGTCGAGCTCGGGCAAAAGGCGGACGGGTTCGCCGGAAATGCGGAAGTTGAAGTAGAGACCGCCCAGCACGTTGAGCGAGAAGAAGACGACGCAGCCGGCGACAAATACGGCCCAGGCGCGCTCCGGTCTGGCGCGCGCGAACTTGTCGGTTGTGACGGCGAAGGCCACGGCCACCACCACCGCGACCCAGATCGACCAGGTGGTGCCGTGCTCGGAAACGTATTTCAGGTTTTCCGCCGTCACCTTGAAGTAGGAGGGAACCAGCCAGAAGGCCGTCAGCCCGTAGGCCAGGACCGGAATGGCGATGGTGGGAACCACAATGCGCTTTTCCTGCCGGGTGATCCAGAGACTCCAGACGAGGATGGGGTAGAAGACCGCCAGCGCGGCGGCGCCATAGAAATTGTTGGCGGCTACGGCGGCCGAGAACAGGGCGGCCAGGGCTACCGCCCAGGGCCGGCGTTTCTCGAGCGCCAGCCAGGCGAAGGCCAAGGCGATGGGGATGAGCGCCAGCGCGCTCATGTGCGGGCCTTCGCCATACTTGACGAGCACGCACAACCGCTGCGGTTGATGCATCCAGGAGTCTTCCCGGAAGCGCGGCAGGAACAGGAATATGGGCGACATCAAAGACGTCGCCACCGCGCCCAGCCAGGCGAATGGGCGCGATTTGGACCCCACGCGCATCAGCAGGTAGACTCCGGCGATGCCGAGGGCATAAAAGAACGCCACGTAAAAGTGGTAGGCCTTGACCGGCCAGAAGCCGGTGACCTTGGAGATTATGGCCGTGCCGTAGCGCACGGCGGGCGGGTAGATGTAGTCGAAACGCGTCCCCGCGTACCACAGGGGCTGCCACTGCGGATGCGGCCAGTGCTCGCTCAGAAAGCGCGCATCGGCGATAAACGTGCTCTCGATGGAGGCCCACTTATCCGTGTACCTGGCTTTGAAGTACGGGCGGATGAGCATGGCGGTGTAGATGAACACGAGGAGGAAATCGAGCAGGATTTCCTTCCGCCGGGAGAGTTGCCACGTAAATTTCACGTCAGTCGGCCTGATCCTTGATTTCGGCGGCGCTGCGGTAACGCCGCTCCAGGCTGTCGAACTGGCGCTGGTGGACGATGCCGCCACGGTGCAGCAGGTAGCGCACCAGCAGCCATAGGATCGAAACCCCGTAGACACTGCTCTGGAAGAGCGATGCGGACGACGCCTGAGCGAAGTAGCGGGTGGGCACCGGAACTTCGGTGATGCGCATCTTCAGGTTGACGATCTGGGCCAGGATCTCCTGATCGAAGATGAACCGGTCGGAATCCATCTGGAGATTCACGGATTCCAGAACTTGCCGCCGGAAGGCGCGATACCCCGTGTGGTACTCCGAAAGGCGAAGCCCGAACACCCAATTCTCCAGCGTCGTCAGGAACCGGTTGGAATAGTATTTCCACCACGGCATTCCCTGCCGGATGGGGTGGATTCCCATGAGGCGCGATCCCAGCACGACGTCGGCTTGGCCCGCCTCGATGGGCCGGATGATCTCTGGCAAAAGCGTGGGATCGTATTGATAGTCGGGGTGCACCATGACCACGATGTCGGCTCCGGCTCGCAGGGCTTCGCGATAGCAGGTCTTCTGATTGGCGCCATAGCCGTAGTTGCGGTCGTGGACAAACAATTCCAGGCCCAGTTCGCGGGCGATGCGCGCGGTTTCATCGGAGCTGCCGTCATCCACCAGGATCACCAGGTCCACGACGTTCCGCGGCAGGCCGGCGTAGGTCATGTGCAGCGTCTTGGCGGCATTATAGGCCGGCATCACCACGACGACCTTGGGCTTTGAAGGGCTCATGTCAGGCGTTCCGCCCGTGCGCGGACGATAAACTGGTAGGCAAACAGGCTCTTCCACACCCGCGCCGATTCATACGAGAGGCGCTCCAGGGCGCGCACCCAGAACGAGCCTTGCCACTTCGGCCACGCCAGCCCAAACGGCACACCCGAACAGTGTAGCGCCTCGATCGGGAACCCGGCGCGGGCCAGCAGATCCACCCAGCCATGCCAGGTATAGAATTGCACGTGGGTGCGATCGAACAGGCCGCGATCGTGCCGAGGAAAGCGCCCCATCAGCACATGCCCGCGAAAATAGGCATGGCCACTGTTGGGCAGCGAGGCGATGAGCGCGCCGCCTGGCGCCAGCCGCTCCCGGCATGCGCGCAACAATCGCTCGGGTTCGCGCAGATGCTCCAGCACGTCGGCGCACAGGATGTAGTCGAACGAGCCGTCCAATGCAGGCAACCCCCGATCCAGGTCGGCGGCGACGAAATCGATGCCGGGCGGGTGAGCGGTGCCGGGCAAGTCGATGCCGGTGACGGAAAACCCGCGCTGCGCCAGGATCTGGGCCAGATAACCGCCCGCGCAGCCGATGTCGAGAACGCGGCGCCCGCCGCCCTGGCGCGGGAATTCCCTCAACAGCAGCGCGTGGCTGCTGTAAGGCCCCGGCTTGAACTGGTAGCGAGCAGGCGCCTCCACGGTAGCCGCCGTCATTGGTACTTATTATACACTGCGGGGGGTTGGAACCCGGGTTCAGGTTGCACCGGTTGAGTCCCGGTCTGCCGGCGGCCTAACGCGGTCTAAGCAGCGGACCGCGGCATGACTTCCTGCCCGATGTGGCCGGCCAGTGTGTCCTCCGCGGCTTCCAGTTCGTAGGTGGACTGGAGGTTCATCCACATTTGGGCGGAGGTGCCGAAGTAGCGGCCCAATCGGAGAGCGGTGTCCGCCGTTATGCCGCGCTGTCCGTTCAGGATGGCGGTGATCCGGTTTCCTGGGACCCGCAAGGCGAGGGCAAGCGCATTAGCGGATAGCCCTGCTTCGTTCATGATCTCTTGCAGGGCTTCGCCGGGATGTACCGGCGGCAGTTTCTTCTTGCTACTGGCCATGTTTCGTCTCCTTCAATGGTAGTCCACGATTTCGACATGGTAGGCATCGCCATCCCGCCACTCGAAGCAGATTCGATAGCGGCCATTGATGCGGATGCTGTACTGCCCTTTCCTGTCGGCTTTGAGCGGTTCCAAATGGAGGCCCGGCAACCGGAGGTCGCTCAGCGAGGTCGCGGCATTCAGAAGCCGCAGCCTGATCAAAGCCGTTCTCTCTACGATCTTGTACTTGAGGCTCGCTTGCCGCTCCATCAGGTGCCGCGTTCCGGCATCCCGATACGAGCGAATCATACGCTCACCATACTACGCTACCCGTAAGAGGAAAATCAAACGCCACGATCCCTGGCCCCGTCCAGGATGCGGCGCCAGCGTCGGTTCCGCCCCCCGATCTCTCCCCAAACATAGATCCCCACCCTCTGCCGGTACCCGGCAGGGGTGGCGGCGTGCAGGCCGCGGCAGAAGAGCAGTGCGACCGCCAGGATGTTCGATAGCGCGTGGCTGCTGTAAGGCTCCGGCTTGAACTGGTAGTGAGCAGGCGCCTCCACGGTAGCCGCCGTCATTGGTACTTATTATACACGGCGGGGAAGTCGTTCCCTGGCATTCGCGCCTGGCGAGGACGACCAGTGGCTTTTGGCCGTCGAAGCGCGGTATTGTGGGGGCATGGGGATGACCTTGAACATTCCGGACTCGGTGCTCCAGGGCCTCCGCATTCCCGAGGGGGAGATTGCGGGGCGACTCCGGACCGAACTCGCCATCGCGCTCTATGCCCAAGGAGCGCTCTCGCTCGGCAAAGCCGCCGAACTCGCGGAGATGAATCGAATGAACTTCGGCGAGCTGGTGGGAGAGCGGGGCATTGCCCGGCACTACGGCGACGCGGAGCTGGCGCAAGACGTCTCCTATGCTCGTAGCGAGTAATACCTCGCCGATCTCAAACCTTGCGATCATCGGCCGGCTCAGCCTTCTCCGGAGCCAGTTCCGCGAGATCTGGATTCCAGGCGCTGAAGGAGATCCAACAGGCGTTCCAGGACGGTTGGATCAAACCGCGGGCGCTTCGAGAGGACCATGTCGCGCGGTTGCTCGCGGCCGCTCTCGACCCCGGTGAGGCCGAGGCCATCGCGCTGGCATTGGAACTGTCCGCGGATGTGATCTTGCTGGACGAGCGGGACGGACGTAGCGCGGCCGAGCGCGCCGGGTTGCGGGTCACGGGCGTCCTTGGTGTGCTGCTGCGCGCCAAGAACGAGGGCCAGATCCCATTGATGAAGCCCGAGATCGAAGCATTGCGTACTCAAGCCCGGTTTTTTCTGTCGGCACGATTGCAGGAGAAGGTCTTGGCGATCGCCGGGGAATAGAACGGCACGGAATTCATCGATCGATTTCGGAACTGAGACCGCTCTGGCCGCGCTGCCCCAGGTACTCCATACGGCATAGCCGTGTAATATTTCTGTGCCACGCGTCATCCGAAGCAGCCGCCATGAACGGGCCGCCGCCCGGCTGTTGCGGCCTTCGGCGCAACAGGAACTGGAGGAATCGATCACCGCGGAGCCCGAGCGGTGTCCGCCGATCCCCGGTACGGGCGAGTTTCGGGTGACCTACTACTTCATGCTCCGCCCGGACGTGGTCTTCCTCGCCGGCCTGTACGCCAAGAACGAAAAGGAGAATCTGACCCATGCGGAAAGAAACCAGCTTCGGAAAATCGCCTCGGAAATCCAGCCGGAGTTCGGCGGCTAAACCCCGGCGCCGGACCCAAGCCCCACTCGGAGAGCGCCTGCTCGATTCGATGATGGAACTGCGGGCGCATCTGCGGGGCGAGATTCAACTGAGCGAGACCGTCTACCACGTCCCGCCCGAGACGGACGTGCGGGCGCTGCGCGAGGCACTCGGGCTGTCGCAAACGGACTTCGCCGCCCTGTTCGGATTCAACGTGCGCTCATTGCAGGACTGGGAGCAGGGCCGGCGGCGCCCGGAGATCCCTATCCGTGCCTACTTGGCCGTCATCCAGCGGGACCCGCAGGCCGTCATCCGCGCTTTGCGCGCCGCGTGAACCGGAAGCGTAATCGACGGGACGCGTTGAACTTGTCCGAGGGTTCCCGGCTGACTCTCGATGTGCGCGGCCAGGAGATTGTGCTATCGAAAGAACCTGCCTGGAGAAAGCTCCAGGGCGCAGCCGCGGATCGCGACTTGATGAGCGCATTCGCAGCCTTCAAGAAACAGGAGCGCGAACGTGAAGACTCGCGTCCTTGATTCGTGGGCAATTCTCGAGTGGATGAGCGGCAGCCTGCCGGCCTGTGATCGTGTCGGGAGACTGCTCTCGGAGGCCGAAGAGGGCCGAACCAGGCTTCTGATGAGCGCCATCAATGTTGGCGAAGTCTACTACTTCCTCAAGAAGCAGCACACCGGGGCGCTCGCCGATTCCTGGCGCGAATGTTCGCGCACGCTGCCCGCAACCATCGAGGCGCCCTCGGCCGATGACATCTGGAGCGCCGCCTCGCTGAAGGCTCGGTTCCCGATTGCCTGCGCCGATGCGTTTGCGGCCGCCTTAGCGCAGAAATACAACTGTCCTCTGGCGACGGGAGATCCGGAATTCCGGCGCGTGGATCAGTTGGAACTGGACTGGATTGGCAGTAGCGAGGCGCCCAACTAAGCCGGCGCGACGTGGTTCCACGCACGGCGAACACCCCGGTTCATGGCCCGGCCTTCAACGCCGGTTGCGCCGCGGTCTCTCCGGTAGCTTCCTGGCTGCGTCTTCCAGTGGCTGCAACTGCTCGCGCTCCGCCTCGGCTTCCAACAGCGCACGGCGCCGGGCGGCAAACTCCTCGTACTCGGCTTCCGCGTGGGCGTCGGCTGTGGTCTTGCTCACGCTCCCTTTATCGCCCAGGACCGCCCGCTCATTGAACCGGAGGAACTCATTGAGCTCAGGGACTGTCTAAGAATAAAGTGACCGATTGGCGTCACGTTTTGCGTGGGAGGATTTGATAGTTCCAATCGCCCTGGAACTTGTCTGGCCGAAGATTGACGCGAGCCAGTTCGGCATCGGACACCTT
>JBAWDI010000641.1:0-3221 GCA_049590695.1 Bryobacteraceae bacterium | reverse complement strand
AAGGTGTCCGATGCCGAACTGGCTCGCGTCAATCTTCGGCCAGACAAGTTCCAGGGCGATTGGAACTATCAAATCCTCCCACGCAAAACGTGACGCCAATCGGTCACTTTATTCTTAGACAGTCCCTTAGTTCAGCTTTAGTATACGCCACCGGCGGTGGAGACCCGCATCGGGCGCTCCGCCGCCGGCAACAGAGCCCTCCTCCGTTCCGGCGTAGAATGGCGATGAGATGAACCGTCGGGTTGAAGCCGTGTATGAGAATGGGGTCCTTCGGCCCTTGGAGCCGCTGCCTTTGAAGGAGCACCAAAAGGTCAGCGTCACGGTTTCCGACACGGAAGATCCGCTCGCTTCCATGATTGACTACGCGTTTGTGGAAAGCGCTCGCAGAGAGATCCAGCAGGCGGACCACATCCCAAGCCTGGAAGAGGTGCGGAGCATTCTGTCGCGGATTCCCGGCTCTCTCGCGGCCGATATCGGCGATCAGCGTGAGGACCGGTTCTGAGTGGGCCGCCATTTTCTTGATTCGAGCGCCCTCGCCAAGAGCCGGGGCGAGCGGACCTGCCCGGGCCGAACGAGGACCGGAGGGCGGCGGAGCGGCCAATGCCACTTAAATAAGCCTGGTGTGGTGCGACGCAAGATATGCGCGTGCGCTCGATCCGTGGAGCGACCTTTTAGGTTGCCACGTCGGCGTCCGTGCCGACGTTATTCGGGGAAATGCCGGTAGGAATACCGGCATGGCAGGCGAAACGCCTGCTCCACGGTGCGCCGAACTGTAATGCTGCCGAATTCGTGGGGCGGACCCCACGAATTATTCTGGAATCCGCAGCGGCTTATTTCAGTGGCATTGGGCGGAGCGGCGCGCCCACGAAATCAGCCGTTGCTGCCCTGGCTGAGACGCTGTTGGATGCGCTGTTTGATCATCTGACGCACCTGCTGGCGCATCAGATCGGCCTTGGCGCGCTGGTCCGGCGTCAGCGTGCCATAGAACTTTGCCAGTGCCTCCGCGCGTGCGGTCACCAACTGGCCCGCGAGGTTTCCTTGGGTGAGGGCGAGTTGGTGAATCTCCACATCGCCCTTGCCGGCCTGGATGGCGGCCATCAGCGCCTGGCGGTTCTGCTTCGATTGCTGCCTCAGCGGCTGCACCGTCTGCCGGGTCTGCTGGATGATCGCCTGGGCCTGCTGCTTCTGGGCGTCGGTCAGGTTCAGCGCCTGAGCTATGCGCCGGCGCACAGGGGCTTTGCCGCTGGTGGTGGATGGCGCTTGGGCACAGACCATTCCGGCTGCCAACGCCGCAACTACTGGGAGTCTCATTAAATGTCGATTCATGGGTGGTACTGCCTTAAACCCGAAACGGCCGCGATGGTTGCGCCAAGCGTGGTAAATTTTAGCGTGCACATCTTGTTGATCGACGACGACGCGGAGCTCTGCTTGCTGCTGGGGGAGTTCTTGCAGCGCGAAGGGTTTACGGTGGATTGCGAGCACGAAGGGTACCGCGGCCTGGAAAAGGCGCGGGGGGCGGGCATCGACCTGGTGGTGCTGGATGTCATGCTGCCAGGCATCGATGGCTTCGAGATTTTGCGCCGGCTGCGCCAGGAGAGCAAAGTGCCGGTGATGATGCTGACGGCGCGGGGGGAAGATGTGGACCGCATCGTGGGGCTGGACCTGGGGGCCGACGACTACCTGCCCAAGCCGTTTAACCCGCGCGAGCTGGCGGCGCGCATCCGGGCGATTCTGCGGCGCTATGAACCGCGTCCCGCGGCCAGCACGGGGCGGCTGGAAGTGAACGGGGTGACGCTCGACCCGGGCACGCGGGAGGTCTTCGCCGGCGCAACCCGCGTGGAGCTGACCACCTTCGAATTCGATATTCTGGAGATGTTGATGCGGTCCGCGGGCCGCGTGCTGTCGAGGGACCGCCTAATGGAGAACTTCTACAATCGCAAGGCGACGCCGTTTGACCGTTCCATCGACATGCACATCAGCCATCTGCGCAAGAAGCTCGAAAATGGCGAGGCTTTGATCAAGACGATTCGCGGCGTGGGCTACCAGTTCCGCCGCACGCCGGAGGACGCCGGGGCGGAATGAAATCGCTGTTCGCCAAAATCCTGCTGTGGTTCTGGTTCACCCTGGCCGTCACGGTGGTGGGGTCGGCGTTCATCTCGGCGCTGAACGTCAACGAGAACGCTTCCGACGAGCGGGCGCCGGTGGCCCGCCTGGTTACGTTCCAGCTCGAAGAGGCGCGTTCGGCATACGAAATTGGCGGGCGGCCGGGATTGCAGGCGTTCCTGGATACGCTCGACCGGGTCTACGACGCCAGGGGCATTCTCACCGACGAGACCGGCCGGGACCTGCTGACCAACCAAGACCGTTCCGAGCTGATGCGCCGCGCCCGGCGCCCGTATTTCTACCAGATTTTTCGCACCGGCGATGCCATGGTGGCGCGAGCCGCCGATGACGGCCGCTACTGGTTCTTCTTCATTGTGCCGCGGGTGCGAGTGGGGTCCTGGTTTCTGCTGCCGGAGCACATCTTCGTGATGGCGGCGGGGGTGCTGTTGTGCTACTGGCTGGCGTTGTACCTGACCAGCCCGGTGCGCCAGCTCGAGAAGGCGGTGGAACGGTTCGGGCGCGGCGACCTTTCGGCGCGGGTGGGATCCAATCGCAGCGACGAGCTGGGCCAACTCGCGCGCACGTTCGACCGCATGGCGGGACGGACGGAGACCCTGCTGACCGCCGAGCGCAGGCTGCTGCAGGACATTTCCCACGAGCTGCGGTCGCCGCTGGCGCGCCTGGGCGTGGCGGTGGAGCTGGCGCGCTCGGGCGACGACGCCAACCGGGCGTTGAACCGCATTCAGAAGGAATCCGACCGGCTCAACGCGCTGGTGGGCCAGCTCTTGCAGGTGACCCGGGCGGAGGGCGATCCCTCTTCGCTGCGCCACGCCCCGCTGCGCCTCGACGAGCTGGTGCGGCAACTGGTCGAAGATTCCTCGATCGAAGCGGCCGCGCACGGCTGCGAGCTGAAATACGAGAAGCGCGAGCCGGTGACGGTGGCCGGCGATCCGGAGCTGCTGCGGCGGGCGGTGGAGAACGTGATTCGCAACGCCATCCGCCACGCGCCCAGGGAAACGGCGGTGGAGGTCTCCCTGGCGCGCGACGGCGGCAAAGCCGTGGTGGGAGTACGGGACCAGGGCTCGGGCGTACCCGAAGAGGCCTTGCCGCGGCTGTTC
>JBAWDI010000640.1:0-4349 GCA_049590695.1 Bryobacteraceae bacterium | reverse complement strand
GGAGAGGTCGATGGCCCCGCCGCTGGTCCAGTACTGCCGCCAATGATCGCGGGAGGCGGATTCCACCGCCGCGGCGCTATCGGGCTCCGCTGCGATCGGCCGGGGCGAGAACCACGCCGTCAGCTCGATGCGATCGCCCGAACCTGTCAACAAATACTGGTGCTTGCCCGTCTCCGCCAGAGACGCCCCGGGCAGCCATTTGGCGCGAACGTAGTAGTGCGTGGCGTCCAGGGTGCGAGCGAAATCCGCGCCGCTCGTTCCACGCCGGGTCATGACCGTCCGATGTAAATCGGGATTATTCCAATCCTGATAATCCGGCCCGAACGCCGCGGAGGCGTACGGAAACGCCAATCGCACTTTGAGCCGCCCCGACCGAATCAGCGGCGATTCCACGCTCACGGCCACCTCATCCCGCCGAGGATGAGCCACCGTCCGCACGTGGACGGCGATTCCGTCCACTTCGAACGAACTGGTTGCAACGCCACCCCAAAGGTCGAGCCGCTCGTCTATATTCTTCAAATCCGCGAGGGCCACCTTCGAGCCATCCGCCCGGGTCATTTCCAATCCGATGCGTCCCAGGCCGAACCGATGCGGGTTGCCCCGCAGGTAGGCCGCGTCGGGCGGAGGGTTGCTGGTACTGGAAGCCGGATAGACGAATTCGCGATCGTACTTCTTGATCGAGGTAAACGCGAATTTATCCAGCGTGAACCCATGGGGATTGGGAAAGCTGTGCCATCCCCAAGTGCTCAGGATGCCGACCGGCATGGTCTTTTCGTAGTATTCCGGGAAACTCTGCGCCCCGGTAACATCGAAATTAAAAGCGAATTCACCGTTGCCCACGGCCATCGCCCCCATGGGGTCGATGGCGTGAACTACGATGTCATGGCGGCTAACCAGAGCGTGCCGGTCGATGGGCTCTTCGGCGGCGGCGGTAGCGCCGCCAAGGAGGGCCGCGGCTAGGGCCAAGACCGCGCAATTCCTTCGCCCGGCAGTGGGAAGCATGTGGCGCGAGGGCGAGAGACCCAGAGGGTACCCCCTCGCCCGTACGAAGCCGCTGTGTAGGGGCCGGGCATGCCCGGCCCGAGCGTCGAGGAACAAATTAAACAGCCGTCGCACTAATCTCAGAAAGTGAGCCGCAGCGCGAGCTGGATCGCCCGGGGCACATTGGTCGTGCTGGTGATATAGCCAAACGTGGAGCCAGTCACCGTCTGGTTGGGCGCTTCGAACAGCGGCCGGTTGCAGAGGTTGGCGGACTCGCCACGGAACTGTACCTTCAGGTTCTCATGGATGACGAAGCTCTTGCTCACATTGGCATTGAAGTTGTTCATACTGTCGATGCGCAGGTTGTTGAATAGCGCCGGGAAAGTCCGGTAGTTATTCGCAAGCTGCTGGCTCGAGACAAGATTAAACCGCGACGTATCGAACGTGGCGCCGTTCGGATTACTGGCGTTGTAGTGCAGGTCGCCGCCATAATAGATGTCGTTGCCAAAACTAAGCGGGGCGCACGGAAAGTACGTGTACATTCCGGCCACTTGCCAGTTGCCCAAAAAGAACATCGCCACGCGGTTGGTGTTCGCGAGATAGTGCCGTCCTCTCCCGAACGGCAGGTCGTAGACGCCGGAGATTACCAGGTAATTCGGCCGGTCGTCGGAGGCAACCGATTTCTGCAGCACCAGGGAGCCGGCATTCAGATAGGTGGAGTTAGCCATCAACCGGGAGTGAGAGAAGTTCAGGAAGAACTGTAAGCCGGACGTCAGGCGCTTCTGGAGCTTGATTGCGATCTGGTTGAAATACGAGTCGCCGTTGTTCATATTGGACTCGGTCATGCCGGAGAACTCCGGGAATGGCGTCAGGAGGCTCGACACGGCGGTCGTCGTGCCATTCAGGGTTTGGCCCGGAAGCAGTCCCGAGAATGGGTTGGCGACAATGGCGGCCAGCGCGTTGATGGTGGCGGTATCGCGGAGCGGCGATCTGCTGAGGTACTGGGCCGGCAGCGAGTCGAAGTTGTAGCTGGTGGTCAAATGGACCGCGTGGTTCCCGATGTAAGCGACCTCCAAACTCATGTCCTTTGTAAGCTGCTGTTGGACGTCGAAATTCCATCGCAGTCCATATTCATTCAACATCTGGGGGTTATTGAAGGTTATGCTCTGGCCCAAATAAGTATTGACGCCCAGAGTGTTGCCCACGGGCATCTGGATTCCCGTGGGAAAGGGATTGCTTAAGGTAGTGGCCGGTGTCAGGTAACTGTTGTTGGTGGCGACATACGAAGTCGATGCGCTGAAGCCCGGCTGGTTTGGGGGCACGGTTCCGTAGTTGTAGTAGAAAATACCGAGTCCCGACCGTATGACCGTTCGGTTGTGGAGCGCCTTGGGCGTCCAGGCGATGCCCACACGGGGAGCAAATGCCTTGTTGGATGTGGTGTAGGCGCTGCGATTGCTCCCCGTGGCGAACAGCACTCCGCCGGTGGGAAGGAACTGGCTCGCGGGAAGCAGCGAACTCGGGCTCTTGGCGTAAGCCGTTTCAGCCGCCTGCGTGACCTGGTTGACCGCGGCCGGGTTGAAACCGACGATCTGCCGGTTGTAACTCTCCGTCGTCGGCGTGGCTTTTTCCCAGCGCAAACCCAGGTTGAAAGTCAGGTTCGATCGAAAATGCCAGTCATCTTGCACGAATAGCGCGTCGTAATAGGCATCGGCTTTCGAAACTGCATTGATGGGGAAGGAGCCGCTGGTGGGCAACCCCAGCAGAAACTGCGCCATCCCGCCACCCATCGTCGGCGCGGAAGCGCTGCTGGTCGCTTTGACCCACGTGCCGGTGTCGAAGGTGTACGTCCCCGCGGCGCTTGCCCAACTCATGTTGGTGAAGTCCTGTAGCCGGATCTCGCCGCCGAACTTGATGATGTGCGATCCCGCTACCTTGGTGTAACTGTTAAAGAGCTGATAGACGTTCGAGGGCTGGTTGCTGTAATTTCCGCCGGTGTTCCCCGTGTAGCCGTCGCCTATACTGAACATCGGCATCATGAGATGGGTGGAATTGGCTGCGATATAGGATGGGAAGCCGAGTGTCGTGGGGTTATATCCGGCGCTGGCCTGGCCATAGTATGGGTCATAGCGCGTGAGGCCGATCCGCAGATCTCCGACCAGGGTCGGGGAAAACGTTTCAATGTCGTCTAACATGCCGCCCCAACTCGCGCGGTACAGGAAGTTGTTCTTATAGGCGATATTGTCGAAGAGTGCGCCGTTAAACTGCTCGTACATGGACTCCCGTCCGACCATGGTGAGCTTGTTGCGGTCGCTGATATTGATATCCCCTCGTCCGGAGAAGAAGTGGTACGGGTTCTGGGCGACTTCGTTGGACCCGTAGTTTTGCGTGTCGTCGTAAACTCCGGTTCGGTTGGGCAAGGGCATGTAGGAGTTGATAAAGTTCTGTGCGATCGGATTCAAGCGGGCCTGCGGAATTATATTGTTCGGAAACGGCGTGCGCGTGATCGTGCTTCCATTAAGAACGGCGGTGTTGGGGTCGTAGAGGGTATAGTTCTTGCTGGAGTTGTTGAGAGAGAGGAGGTGCGAGAAATCCCCCGTCCTTTCGGCGGCGGTCGGCGTCGAGCCAAAGACCGCGGTGGGGCCGCCGGAGTGTATGCCCTCGTAGGCGAACAGGAAAAACAGCCGGTTCTTACCGTTGTAAATCTTGGGGAGCCACACCGGACCCCCAACCACGCCGGCCCACTGGTTGGCCTCCGACTTGGGCTTGACGCCCCCAATGGAGTTCACGAAGAAGGCCGTGGCTTGCAGAGCGGAGTTGTTGCTGTATTCCGAGAGTGCTCCATGCAGTTGGTTGGTCCCACCCTTGGTGATCATTTCGGATGAGCCGCCCCCGGCGCCGCCGGACGCGGCGTCCATATTGAAAATCTCCGTCTTCACTTCGGCCACCGAGTCGGGCGGCGGCAGGAACGCCGGGCGCCGCCCCGTGGTCCCCTGGGTGCCGATGTCGGGCACGCCATCCAGCAGAATCTCGTTCGCGCCCTGGGCCGCGCCGCCCATGGTTACGGTCGCGAATCCGGCGTTGGCCGAGGGCGCATTGGCGTCCCTGTTCTCTTGAGAAACTACGGCGAAGCCTATATAAATGGCATCCAGGGCCGTGTGGCCGTCGAGCGGGAGGTTTTCGAGTTCATGCGCGGTGATCGACTGCGCTGCCGACGCCCTGATGAACTCCAGCGGAGCGGCATCGGATGTGATCGTGACGGAATCGCTGGTCGAGCCCACCGCAAGGACGATCTCCTGTGCAACCCTGGCGTTGGCGTTAACCTGGATGCCTTGCTGGGAGAACGTCTTGAAGCCTTTGGCTTCAGCCCT
>JBAWDI010000639.1:0-3924 GCA_049590695.1 Bryobacteraceae bacterium | reverse complement strand
GCCTACGCGCGTTTTGGCTTTCGACGCCAGCAGACGCACCAGGCCGCCGTTCGATCCGCGGCCTATGGCGGCATCCAGGTCGATCACCTGAATTTCGGGGAACGCGGCAAACTTGCGCAGCATCTCATCGGGCGAATCGCCCTCCAGCGCCTTCTCGCGGCCTTGCACGAGCTGCACTACTTTGCCATCCATCAGGTCGATGCAGGGGAGGATCATGCGGTTGCCTCTGTGGGGCAGGATGGCATCCCGCGCGGCGATTGGCAATCGCCGCGCAGGCCGAGTGCCACTCGGCCCGCAGATTGACAATCTGCCCCACAAGACCACATCATGCCGGCGGCCTCACGGGGATGCCGCGGGCGGCTAGGGCTTCTTTTAGCTGGGTCACGGTGAAGGCGCCGTAGTGGAAGATGGAGGCGGCAAGGGCGGCGTCGGCGCAGCCGTCGGTCAGGACGCGGACGAAATGCTCGGGGGTGCCGGCGCCGCCGCTGGCGATGATGGGGATGTGCGTGGCGCGGGAGACCGTCCGGGTGAGGGCGCAATCGAAGCCGTCCTGTACGCCGTCGGTATCCATGGAGGTGAGTAGGATCTCGCCAGCGCCGAGCGACTCGCCGCGTGCGGCCCACTCGACAGCGTCGATGCCTTCATCGTCGCGGCCGCCGCGCGTGAAGACGTGCCAGTTCCCCGGTGCGTGGCGGCGCGCGTCGATGGCCAGGACAACGGCCTGCGCGCCGAACTCGCGGCTCAGCTCCGTAATCAATTCGGGGCGGCGCACGGCGGCGGTGTTCACCGACACTTTGTCGGCGCCCGACATCAGGATGCGGCGGGCGTCCGCCACGGCGCGGATGCCGCCGCCTACGGCCAGCGGGATGAAAACCTTGCGCGCGGTTCGCGCCACTACATCGGCCATGATTTCGCGGGCATCGCTCGAAGCCGTAATGTCGAGGAAGACCAGCTCATCCGCGCCATCGCGGTTGTAGCGATCCGCCAATTCGACGGGATCGCCGGCGTCGCGCAGGTTGACGAAGTGGACGCCTTTCACGACACGACCGGCGGTGACGTCCAGGCAGGGGATGATGCGCTTGGCTAACACGGCAGCTCCACGAAATTGCGTACAATCTTCAAGCCCACGGGGCCGGATTTCTCGGGATGGAATTGCACGCCGAAAACGTTGCCGGCCTCGAGCGCGGCGGTGTACGTCAGGCCGTAGGTGCAGGTGGCGGCGGCGCGAGGATTCTCCGGGACGTAGTAGCTGTGCGCGAAATACACGAACGGGCGTGAAGGGAGGCCGCGCAGCAAGAGGGAATCTCGGCGCACGTCGAGAGAGTTCCAACCCATGTGGGGAACGCGGGCGTCCAAGGGGAAACGCCGCACCGTTCCCTCGTAAAGGCCCAAGCCGCGGGCCTCCGGGGCCTCCTCGCTGGTCTCGAACAGGGCCTGCAAACCGAGGCAGATGCCGAGGAAGGGCACGCCGGCGCGGATGCGCTCGAGGAGCGTCTGGCGCACGTCGAGCGCATCGAGGGCGCGCATCATCTGGCCGAAATGGCCCACTCCCGGCAGAATGATCTTGGAGGCCGCGCGCAAGCCTTCGGAATCGCGGACGAGGGTATACTGGGAGCCCAACTCGGCGAGCGTATTTTCGACCGAGCGCAAGTTGCCGGCGCCGTAATCGAAGACGGCAATCATAGAAGCCCCTTGGTGGAGGGAAGCTGGCCCTTCAAGCGCGCGTCCTGGGAGCAGGCATACTTCATGGCCCGCGCGAAGCACTTGAAAACAGCTTCGATTTTGTGGTGGCTGGAACGGCCGTAGAGCACGCGGACGTGCAGGTTGGCGCCCGCATGGTTGACGAAGCCGCCGAAGAAATCCTCGACCAGCTCGGCCTGCAAGTCGCCCACCAGGCGCACCTTCACCAGGTCGCGGTAGACCAAGGCGGGGCGGCCGCCGAGATCGAGCGCCACCACCGCCAGCGTCTCATCCATGGGCATTACAAAGTAGCCCGCGCGATTGATGCCCTTGCGATCCCCGAGGGCCTTCGAGAACAACTGTCCGAGCACGATGCCCACGTCTTCCACGGTGTGGTGCTGATCGACGTCCAAGTCGCCCTCGGCGCGCAGGGTGAGGTCGAAAGCGCCGTGCCTGGCGAACAACTCGAGCATGTGATCGAAGAAGCGGATGCCGGTGGAGATCTGGTACTTGCCGCGGCCCTCGATCTTGAGCGCGCCGGAAATCCGCGTCTCCCTGGTATCGCGCCGAACGGTAGCGCTCCTCATAATAAAAACACCTCTTCCAGGCAATTGATGTCGTCCAGAATAGCGAACGCTCCCGCCGCCTGAAACCGGAACACCAGGTCGAGATAGCGCGGATTCGAAGGCGCGGCGACGCCGATGAACGGGACCGCCGCCGCGCGCGCGCAACGCGCGTCATCGGGCGTGTCGCCGATATAGTAGAGCTTCGAATCGCCCGTGGCGTTGCGGATTTGGAGGAGGCCATCGGGCGCCGGTTTGTGGTTCGCCACGTCGTACATGCCTATGATCGGATCGAAAATCAGCTTCGGCGCAAAGCGATGCAAGGTCAGCTCGACCTCGGGCTTGGGGCGGCCGGTGAAGATGGCGAAGCGGAAACGTTGGTTGAGGCTCTCCAACACGCCGGGGCGCGCCACCCATCGCTCCCGCAAGATCAGGCCGTCTGTGCCATTGCCGAGAAAGAGACTCTGGAAATGCTCCACAACCTTCTCGAAGGGCACACTCACGCCGGCGCTGGCGATGATGTGGTGGGTGAGCTTCCAGTCGTCGTTGAAGCCGCCGCGGTTCTTGTAATCCTGGATACGCTCGGGGGCGATTTCGACGCCGGTGAAGTGCGCCACAGTGCGGGCGATGGTCTCGCGGTAGGATTCGGTGACGTCGGCGAGCACGCCATCCATGTCGAAAACCAGAATGGGCCGGCTCATTTTTTCCAGACCTCGGTGAGCGCCGCCAACATGCGGCGCGTTTGCGCGCGGGTTCCCACGGTGATGCGCACGCATCCGGGCGCTTCATAGCTGCGATCGCGCACCAGGATGGCCATCTCACGCAGCGCGTCGCGCACCTCGATGGCCCGCTTACCGAAATCGCCGAGCACGAAATTGGCGGAGCTGGGCACGTAGCGGATGCCGAGCTTCTCGAGGCCCAGACACAGCAGCTCGCGCGCCGCCAGGACCTCGGCGACGTAGTGTTCGATATACGCCGTATCCTCGACTGCCACCTGCGCCGCCTCGACGGCGAGCGAATTCACGCTGTAAGGGGATTGCGCCTTGCGCAGAAACGCGATGTTGGCTTGGTGCGAGAAGAGGCAGCCGAGCCGCATGGCCGCCATGCCGAAAACTTTCGAAAACGTACGGCACACAAACAGGTTGGGCACGCGCTCGATCTCGGTGAGCGCGGTGACGCCCGAAAACTCGTAGTAGGCCTCATCCACCATGACCACGGCCTTGCGCGCGCGGTGCAGGATGCGCTCGATCGCCAGCAAGGAAACGCCCGTGCCGGTGGGATTGTTGGGATTGGCCAGAATGATGGCGCGCGTGCGCGGCGTGATGGCATCGAGAAGGTGTTGGAGGGGAAATTCCATGGCCGGCGGCTGGTAGGCGATCTCGGTGATGGCCGCGCCCGCCACCTCGGCGTAGAAGCGGTACATGGCGTAGGAAGGCTTGAGCAAGAGCACTTCCTGGCCGTCGTCCACGTAAGTGTTGACGAACACCTGGATGGCCTCATCGGTGCCATTGGTGAAGGTAGACTGGCCGGGTTGTACGCGGAAGTAGGCGGCGATGGCCTGTTTGGCGGGGCCGTATTCGGGATAGACGGCGAGGCGGGCGGGGTCGAGGCGCTCTTTCAGGGCTTTGATGACGTGGGGGGAGCAGCCGACGGTGTTCTCGTTGAAATCGAGGCGGAGCTT
>JBAWDI010000638.1:0-7284 GCA_049590695.1 Bryobacteraceae bacterium | reverse complement strand
GCCTTCCTGCTGCTCACCGCGCAACAGCGCAAAGCCATGTGCTCCATTTATGCCTTCATGCGCCATTGCGACGATTTGAGCGACGAGCCGGGCGCCACGCGCGCGGCCCTCGAGGGCTGGCGGGCGGAACTCGAGGAGGCGCTCGAGGGCCGCTTCAGCGGGCATCCCGTCTGGCCGGCGTTCCATCACACGGTTCGCCGCTTCGGCATCCCGCACGACTATTTCCGCTCCATGATCGACGGCGTGGTCTCGGATCTGGAGCCGCGCCGTTTCGAGACGTTCGACCAACTCCGGCTCTATTGCTATCAGGTGGCCTCGGTGGTGGGGCTGACCACCATCTACATCTTTGGCTTCGACACGCCCACCGCCCTGCCTCTGGCCGAAACGTGCGGCGTCGCCTTCCAACTGACGAACATTCTGCGGGACATCAAAGAAGATGTGGATCGCGGCCGCATGTATCTGCCCGCCGAAGATCTGCGGCGCTTTGGCGTGACCGAAGAGGACTTGCGCGCGGGCAAGCGCAACGCGGCGTTTGTGGAGCTGATGCGGCACGAAACGGCGCGGGCGCGCGCCTGTTACGAGGAATCCCGGCCGCTGCTGGAGTTGATTCACCCGCGCAGCCGGCGGGCGCTGTGGGCGCTGATTTCCATCTACTCGCGGCTGCTCGAGCGGATTGAGAGCGGCGGTTACGACGTGTTCTCGCGCCGCGTGCGGCTCTCGCGTCTGGAGAAGTTCTGGATCGTGCTGCGCGCGCTGGTTATGTAACCCCAGTTGTGGGGCAGATTTGTAATCTGCGGCCGATTGTCAATCGGCCTACTGGCGCGCTCGCAAGGGACTGGCGGCGGTAACCAACCGCCGCGCAGGTTGGAAACCTGCCCCACATCGAGGGCGCACGCCGTTGGCCACAAAAAACGATGGCCTGTCCTACCCCCTCACTCCACAATCAGGCTCAACTGGCGCGGGTCGTGCGCGGGCGGCTTGGGCGGGGCCGGCCGCTCGAGGTCGTCGAGGTTGGGGTCGAACCTGCGGATCAACTGATTGAGCTTGAGGGAAGATTGCCAAATATCGAAAAGCAGGCTGCACCGCGGGCAACCGCCCCGGATGCCGCCTTGCCCGTCGACGGCGGGATTATATCGCTTGTGCCTGGAGCAGCGTCCTTCGAACTTTCTGGATCGGATCTTCAAGGCGATTAGGTCTTTTCGACGTCTTTTTCAGGGTCGCCTTTCAACGCGGTCTTAAAGTTGCGTATGCCCTCGCCAAGCCCCTTGGCCACTTCCGGAATCTTCTTCCCGCCAAACAATAGCGTGGCGACCGCGAGGATCACCAACAGCTCCGGCCAACCGATGGATTCGAACATTGTCTGCCTCACTGTTTAATAGACGCTTCCAGTGTAACCCGTGTTACCGCCGGCTGTCGCGGTACAATCCGAGTGAATGCCGTCCGCGCGCCAGATCCGCTGGGCCAAGTTCCGCGTATTGACGGTGTGCGCGGTAGCGGTGGTGATTCTCTCGATACTCGCGTACCTGCTGACCGGGGGAACGCTGCTGAGCCAAAGGGCCACCATGTATCTCTACATCCCCGACGCCACGGGGCTGGGACCGGGCGCGCCGGTCCGGGTGGATGGCATCGGCGTCGGCAAAGTGCGGTCGGTGTCCCTCTCCGGATCGAGCGAGCCCAACCGCGTCGTCAAGGTGACCATGACCGTGGAGCGCGGCCGGCTGGCCAGCATTCCGGACGATTCCACGGCCCAAATCGCGTCCGAAACGATGATTGGCGACCAGTTTGTAGACATCTCGAGCGGAACCAGCCGGCACTTCGTCTCCCCGGGCGGAGAAATTGCCTTTAAGCCTTCGCCGGCCTTGCTGAAGACCCTCGATCTCAGCCAATTTGAAAAACAACTGAAGGTCGTCAGCGCGCTGCTGGACGATATCGAACAGGGCCGCAGCGATTTGGGACAGTTCGTTATGGGCGACCAGATGTATAGCGATCTGCGCAAGCGCTTCTCGCAGATCGAGAGCGGCATACGCGCCGCCGCCAGCACCTCCAGCAACGTGGGCCGCGAGTTGCATACCGACCAGCTCTACCAGCAGATCAGCCGTCCGCTCATAGAGCTGGATCGCAGCCTGGCGCGCCTCCAATCCGGGCAGGGCGATGCGGGCCAGCTTCTCCGCGACAGCGCGCAGTACGAGAAGCTGCGGAGCGATATGGGGGACCTGCGGCGCTCGATCGCGGATCTTCGCGCGGCGGAGTTCATGCAGTCGGACAGTCTGTACACCGATTGGAACCGCCGCGTGCAGTCGCTGATCGGGAGCGTCGATACGTTCAACCGCGGCCCGGCGATGACGACGGCGCAGGCATACGACAACCTGAACGGCTTCGCGCATGAATTACAGACCACGATGCGGGATTTCCGCCAGAATCCGCGGAAGTTCATGCGGATCAAGGTGTTCTAGGGCGGCAAGCAATCTTCGACGCGGAGACGCGGAGACGCGGAGAAAGACGCGGAGAAGAACTTGGAGAAAAGGACTGATGCCCGGGTCGCTGCCGCACGCCGCTACCGGAGGTTCGAACGCGGAGCCAGCGGAGAATTCATCTCGGGATGCGGCCATGAGCCTGGCGGAGGGCCTCAAAAGAATCGTGCATCATAACGCGAATCCCTCACTAACACCGCGTGTCTCCGCTTCCTCCGCGCTCGAACCCGGGGAAGAGGATACTCTCGATATCTCCCATTCTCTCCGCGTCTTGCTCCGCGTCTCTGCGTCTCCGCGTCGAAATGAAGCCTCCGCCCGTCGTTTACAATCGGACTTGCCCCAGATCTCCTTCGAAGTCGTCGCCGAATGCCCAGATACCCGCGCTCGCGCCGGCCTGCTGCATACACCGCACGGGACCATCGAGACCCCGGTCTTTATGCCAGTGGGGACGCAGGCCACGGTCAAAGGGCTCAGCCAGCGCGACCTGGCCGACGATCTCGGCGTGAAGATTCTGCTGGCCAATACCTACCATCTTTATTTGCGCCCGGGGCATGAGACCATCCGCAAGCTGGGCGGGCTGCACCGCTTCATGTCGTGGCCCAACGCCATCCTCACGGATTCGGGCGGCTACCAGGTCTTCAGCTTGAGCGGGATGCGCAAGATCACCGATGAGGGCGTGGTATTCCGGTCGCATCTCAATGGCGATCTCCACACATTCACTCCGGAATCCACCGTCGATGTGCAGCTTGCCTACGGCAGCGACATCCTGATGGCGCTCGATGAATGCCCGGAGTACCCGGTCAGCCGAGAGTATGCGCGCCAGAGCATGCAGCGCACGGTCCGGTGGGCGCGGCAGGCGGACACGCATTACCGGCGGCGCATCGTGGAAAGCCCCACGCGGCACGCGCTCTACCCCATCGTGCAGGGGTCCATGTTCCCGGACCTGCGGAAGGAATGCGCCACCGCGCTGGCCGATCTAGGGAGCGACGGCTACGCCATCGGCGGCCTCTCGGTGGGCGAACCGCGCCCGCTCAGCCTGGAGATGGTCGAGGCCACCGAAGACATTCTGCCGCGCTCGCGGCCGCGCTACGCCATGGGCGTGGGAATGCCCGCCGAACTCCCCGAATACGTGGCCCGCGGCGTGGATATGATGGATTGCGTGCTGCCCTCGCGCAACGCGCGCAACGGCTGCCTGTTCACCTCCCAGGGCCGGGTGATCATCAAGCACGCGCGCTACAAGGATGACGAGCGGCCCCTCGACGAGCGCTGCAATTGCTATACTTGTACCCGATACTCCCGTGCGTACCTCCGCCATTTGTTCCTGTCGGGGGAGATCCTGTTTGCGGCGCTGGCGACACGGCACAACATTCGCCGGTACCTTGACATCATGGGCCAGATCAGGCACGCTATAATATCGTTGTCGTTTCCTGAATACTTGAAGTGTGCGCGCTCGGCCTCGCTGGAAGCCGGGTGACCCCCATTTGGTTAAAACGTGATTCTAAACCTGTTCTTGCAGTCGGCGTCGCCCGGCGGTTACTTGTCATTCTTGCCCATCCTGCTGATCTTTGGCATTTTCTATTTTCTGCTGTTCCTGCCCATGCAGCGCCAGCGCAAACAGACGCAGAAGATGCTGGCGGGCCTGCAAAACGGCAATACCGTGGCGACCAGCGGGGGGATCATCGGAACCATCGTCGCCATCGAGGATGATACCCTGGTGTTGCGCGTGAAACCGGACAACGTCAAGATCCAGGTGGCGCGCAGCTCGGTCTCGAGCATGATTTCAGGGGAAGGCAAGAAGTAGCGGCAATTCTAGAAACAGGCGTTAAACTCCCATGCGAACGAATCTAAGAGCGCGCACGGTGGTCATTGTGGCCACGATTCTGATTTGCGTGTTCGGCATTATCGATTTCCCCAAGTCGGTGGCCGACTTGGTGCGGAACGTGAAGGACAACATCCGGCTGGGGCTGGACCTCAAGGGCGGCAGCCACCTGGTGCTGCAAGTCCAGGTGCAGGACGCGGTCAAAGCGGATGCCGACCAGACCATGGAGCGGCTCCAGGCGGATCTCCGCAAGCAGGGCGTCACCTGGGCCAGCATGGATCGCAACGATCCCACGCGGGTGGAGGATGCCGACAACGTCGAGATTTACATCAAGGGCGTGCCGGTCACTCAGACGAGTGCCTTCCGCGAGATGATCAACGACCGCTATCCCACCTATGTGCTGACGGCGCAGAACTCCACGGACTATTCGATGCGGCTTAAACCCTCCGAACTGGTGGCGCTCAAGCGCGACACGGTGGAACGGACCATCCAGACCATCAGTAACCGCATCAATGAGCTCGGGCTGACGGAGCCATCGGTGCAACAGTACGGCCGGGCGGGCGATCAGTACCAGGTACTGGTGCAGTTGCCGGGCGTGGACGATCCGGCGCGGGTCAAGGAATTGATCGGGACCGCGGCCGTCCTGGAAATCACCGAGGTCAAGGACGGGCCTTACCCCAGCCGCGAAGCGGCCCTCTCTCAGCATGGCGGGGTGCTTCCGCTGAATACCAAGCTGGCGAAGGCCAAGCCGCGCGGCGCGCAGGAAGGCGAGGAGTGGTACCTGGTGGGTAAGACCCCGGTGATCACCGGCCGTGAAATGCGCAATGCGCGGGCCAGCCAGGGCGACATGCGAAAGTGGGAAACCAACTTCACGCTCTCGCCCGATGGCGGGAAACGCTTTGGCCGCTTCACCGAGGCCAATATCGGCAACAAGCTGGCCGTGCTATTGGACAACAATATTGTGAACGTGGCCGTAATCGAAAACAAGATCGAGGATTCCGGCCGCATTGAAGGGCTGAGCAGCGAAGACGAGGCCGTGGACCTGTCGCGCTACCTCCGCTCGGGTTCGCTGCCGGCCGGCGTTCAGTACCTGGAGGAGCGCTCCATCGGACCTTCACTCGGCGCCGATTCCATCCACGAGGGTCTGGTGGCGGGTATCGCCGGGCTGCTGGCCGTAATCGTGGTCATGCTCGTCTACTATAAACGTAGCGGCGTGAACGCGGTTTTGGCGCTGGTGCTCAACACCGTGATACTCATGGCGGCGCTCTCCTATTTCCACGCCGTGCTGACGCTGCCGGGAATCGCCGGGGTGATTCTGACCATCGGCATGGCGGTGGATTCGAACGTGCTGATTTTCGAGCGTATCCGCGAGGAGTTGCGGTCCGGCAAGGCAGTGATTGCGGCCGTGGATACGGGTTTCAACAAAGCATGGTGGACCATTGTCGACACTCACGTGACCACCGTGGTGTCGTGCGCCTTCCTGTTCCTGTTCGGGGAAGGGCCGGTGCGCGGATTCGCGGTGACCCTGGTCATAGGGCTGATCGCCAACGTGTTCACGGCGGTATTCGTTTCCAGGACGATCTTCGACTACGAGTTATCCGGACATCGGCGGATGGAGGCATTAAGTATTTGAGCGGCAATGGATTGCGGGGATCGCCCCGACTGTGGGAACAAACGGTAAAGGGCTGGTGTCAAAGTTAATGAAGCGCACCAGCATGGCATGTGTCGATGCAATTATTTAAGAACACCGACTTCGACTTTTTGGGCAAGAAGTGGCCCTTCATCATCGCTTCGCTGGTGCTGACCGTAGCGGGGTTCGGGAGTATCGCCGCCAGGCACGGGCTCAAGTACGGCATCGATTTCAAAGAGGGCGTCCTGATGACGGTCAAGTTCGCCTATCCGCCGCCGCTCGACCAGATCCGGGCCGCCATGGCGCACTCGCTGAAGATCAAGGGCGAGGTAAGCGTTCAGAATATCACCGGCAGCGGAGCGGAAAACGAGGTCGAGATCGGAACCGAAGCGCAGGAAGAGGGCCAGTTAAACGTCAACCGCCAGGACATGCAGGATGTGCTGAATGCCAGGTGGGGACAGACCGCCGGGAAGCTCGACTTCAACAACAGCAGCCAGCAGGTGCTGGCCGAGCGTTTGCGCGATCCGCTGGCTCGCGCCGGCGTCGCCATGAGCGAGCCGCAGTTGCAGAAGTTGGTGCAAGACATGCTCGATTTCCGCGACACCCCGCCGCGCTCCGGCCTGGTCGCAAAATTTTCCGACTTGTCCTCCGTTCCGGGCATAAATCCTGGTATTATGAACACTCTTCAGCAGGAGTGTTATCTGGCGCCGTTTCACATTTTGAAGGTGGAGATGGTCGGACCGAAGGTGGGCGCGGAGTTGAGGAACAAAGCCGTGCTGGCCACGCTCTACGCGCTCGCCGGAATGCTGGCGTACATCTGGTTCCGGTTCGAGTGGATCTACGGCCTGGGGGCCGTGATCGCGTGTTTCCACGACACGCTCATCACCATCGGGCTGTTCTCCATTTTCAACAAAGAGATCTCCATGACGGTCATCGCGGCCCTGTTGACCCTGGTGGGCTATTCGATGAACGATACCATCGTGATTTTCGACCGTATCCGGGAGAACCTGAAGATGTCGCGGCGCGAGCCGCTGGAAAAGGTGATGAACCGGGCGGTCAACCAGACGCTCAGCCGGACCGTCATGACCTCGGGCCTGACCTTCCTGACGGTCATCGCGCTGTTCATCTGGGGCGGTCCCGTGCTCCACGGATTCTCGTTCGCGCTGGTTTGTGGAATTATTGTCGGCACGTATTCTTCGGTTTTCATCGCCAGTCCGATCGTGTTGTTCTGGCATAATTACACCGATCGGCGCAAGCGCAGGCCGGGTCCTCCGCTGGCGACCGCGCCGCGGCCGGAAACGGCCCGGAAGAGCCCTGCAAGGGCGGTTAAGTAGGGGCCGGGCACGCCCGGCCCAGTAGCAAGG
>JBAWDI010000637.1:0-6864 GCA_049590695.1 Bryobacteraceae bacterium | reverse complement strand
CCGGCCGCCGAGTCGGCGCTCAGGTTGCGTCTCCGCAGAGCCTTACCCTCCGCTCGGGTGCAACCAGTATAGCCGGCCCGAAACATTAACCGCGGGGATGTTTACACAAAAGTCTTGACACCGCCGGTTCAGCGTCGGATATCAGCCCGAAGGATATATTCGCGGGTTCAGCGTCGGGGACCAACCTGGGCAGTATGCGAAGCAGAATGTTCTTGTTTTCCTCTTTTTGGCGGCGCTCCTCCTTCGTACGTCACCGTCCCAAAAGGTTCGCCATTCTTCTTCGCTGTTCGTGTGCTCTGTCTTGATCGTGACCGCCATTAGCCTATGCGCTTTTGTCGTTGACGGGGCGTCAGCGGCTGTTTCCGTATTCGGACGCTGATGGTCCGGCACGTCCTAGGGCTGCGAACAAAACCACTCCTTTGTCATGTTGCACAGAGGACCCTTTTTGAGACGGAAGGGTGCGCCTGCCAGCGTCCGCCTTCAGCCTCCGGCCAAGGTGCGTGGTTCCAGCAGCGCTACGCGTTGACGGGCTTTTTGGCAATTGGATGCCAGACCCCGATCGAACGTCACGAGCGTAGCGCCTGTGACCTTGCTGACTGCAAGGAGATAGCAATCGCCAAGCGCTTTCGGCGACGACAGCCGGTAAACCGAACGGGTTGCCGCACGGAAGGCCCCATCGAGTTCAGCCGTCTCCTGCCGAATTCCGACTCGCGAATCCTCAAGCCACCGGTCGTACACCTTCCAGGCTTCGCCGATGGTCCGCACATCCTTGCCCATCACCGCGGATGTTGCCAGCAGTCGCAACAACCCGAGTTGCGTGAGTCGGCAAAAGAAAAAGCGATCATCCTCCCGCTGGGAAAACCAAGTCCAGGCGGCTTCCGAGTGCATGTGGTTGGCCCAGCTCAAGGCCAGCCACACGTTGAGATCAGGCAAATAGGACGTCGTATGGATTCTCCCTGTCGGGACTGCCAGGGGCGGGCTTGCCTTTCTTTCCCACCAGTGGTCCCGTCACGGGCCGCGATGGCCGCGGCCGGAATTTATTCTCGATGGCTCCGGTAATCAGCGAGCGAATCGAGGTGCGCTCCGCCGCCGCAAGCTGCCGGAGCGCGGCATGGAGATCGTCTGGAATATCGATCGTGGTTCGGATGCTCATGCCATAAGTATGTCACTTTCCGCTCTCCGGCGCTCGGAGACCCTACAAGGGGCCCCCTTTTGAAGCATCGGCGTTTCCACTTGGTCGTTACACGCCTTGCCGGAGCCGGAGCGGCCCCGCGCGATCTCGGCGACCATCAGGCCGTACAACACCAGGCCCGCCACCGGCGCGGTGGAGATCCAGAAGTAATTGGCCATCGGCGTGTTGGGCCAGGGGTCGCCACTGGCCGCGGCCATCGCGCGCAAGACCGTCACCGGGACGGGATAGATGAAGGCGGCGCATAGCAGCGCCCAACCCAGCTTCTTCCAGGCGCCGCGCAAGGCAAGGCCGCCGGCAAACAGCGCCATGCCAGGGAACTGCATGACTTGATAGTGCGTCCAGGAAACCGGCGCGGCCACCAGCGTCAGGGTGGTGAGGGAAGCCATGGCGAGCGGAAGTTGGGCGCGGCTCACGCGGCCCCGGGTCACCGCCAAAAGCGCGCCAATGCCAAGTGCGAATGTGGCGGCGGTCACGGCGAGTCCGACCCTGCGCGCGGCAGGGGGAAGGTTGAGCGCCTGCAAGTTGAACGCGTTGCCCCAAGGCAATCCACGGCCGGGCGGGGGTGGGTCCATGATGCGCTGCGCCACCGATGGCAGCGACCAACTCAGCACCACCGGCGATCCAGCCAGAAAGGCCGCCGGACGCAGCGGCGCCGGCGGGCCAACCAGGGCGAAGGACGCGAAGACCCAGGATAGCGCCCCGAGCAAGGAACACAAGATGGCTACCCACAGGGCCCGCCAGCAGCGCGCCATGGCCAGGCCGATGGCGCACGGCCCGGGCAGAAGCTTCAAAGCGATGCCCAGGCCGAGGCTGGCGCCCTGGCGCCAGTCCGAAGCGGTATAGGCAATGGCCAGCAAGAGAGCCAGTTCGGGTCCCAATTGCCCCACCCCCACGGCTTCACCCGCTGTGCGGCCCCCGGCCCACACCAGTGCCACCGAACAGGCCGCCACCAGACCGCGTCCCAACTATCGGTAGACCAGCCAGGCCGCCCACAGCAGGCACGCCTGCGAAAACACGAACCACACCCAACGCGCCGCGAGATAGCTGAGCGCTCCTAACGGCGCCATCGACAGGGCCAACAGCGGCGGGTAAAGGTAGCTGTCCTCCAGAAACGGAGAACCGCCGTGAAGGACGTGCCGCGCCGCCAGGTAATAGCCCCGGAGGTCGCTATCGGTATTTGCGGGAAGCTGCGTCAGGATGGTGTCGTAGGTGTACCAAGCGGCGCAGAGTGCCAGAAAACACCACACCAGCCGGGTCCGCATATCAGGGCAATACTAGCATGGAGAACGGCAGACGGAATGGCCTGCCCAGGGCAAGCTAAAGCATGCCCCACCTACAGTTTTTTGAAGAGCTTGTCGAAGGCGTTGCGGGCGTCTTCGGAATTGCGCGGCGCGGGAGGGCCCACATCGATGGGCGCCGTCGCCGGCACGTTGTCGGTGCCTTCGCGGGCCACGGTCACGCGCGGCATGAACGAATTGCACTCGTTGGCTTTGTCCTTGGTGGCGATGCGCACCGGGATGGGCTTGAGGCACTGGAAACGCATGGATGGCTCGAAGTGGGAACACTGCTTGCAACAGTGCAGCTCGGCGTTGCACTTGGGGCAGTTGCCTCGGAAGTCGACATCGGGCGGAAGGGTTGTCGCGCAGTTGTAACACCGGGCCGCGGCGACGTGCTGGACGAGGCGCGGCAGGCGGGGGCCGGTGATGTCGATGGGAGGACGCGGCCCGTTGGGCTTGGGCCGGTCTGCGCCGAAGCCTCTGGAATCGCGGTCCGTATCCATGTACCCAGGTTGTCTGTACTTGCGATCGCTGTTCATGGGGAAAAGTTGCTCCGTAACTAGCGGGACAAAAGAACGTTTCTTCGAACAATCGGCGCTTAAAATACCGATCTATTCCCACGCGGCCGCGCGACACTCCCGACGACGGCGGTTAGCGTGGATTTACCGGAGGGGTTCTGCGGGAACGCCAGGCGCCTGACACAAACAGGTTCGCGGCCCGCCCATGCTTCAAATACATATGTACCACGGATCGAAGTCAAATGCACACCCTATCTCACTCTATTTGGATAGGGCCAAGGCGCTTACCCTACGGCAACCGTTCCCTGAGGAGGTGTGAAGAAATCGCCCGCAAGCGGGCAATGGGCAAGCTAAAGCATGCCCTACCCTACGGAACTCCACTTCAGGAGGCCGGTGCAGGGCCGGGTAATGGGATCGTCAAAATGGTTGGGGCTGACGCGCAGCGCGTAGCCCAGGCGGCCGGTGCGTTCGGGAACGATGTCCCTGGCAAACACGGCCACCGAGCCCTGCTGCTCCACGGCGGGCAGCACCAGCACCTCGGTCTCTTCCAGGTGGCCATTGCTATCCACGCGGCCGACGACGGCCTCCACGCGGACGTCGTCGGGCGTCAAACCCGCCAGGTCGATGGCCGCGCGCACCGGAACGGGTTGGCCGCTGGTCACCGAACCGGCCGGCCCGGGCCCCGCTTCCACGAATTTCACGCGATCCCAGACCTCGCGGATGCGCGCGTTCCAACGGGCTCTTTCGCGCACCCCGCTGTAATCCGCTTGGAGGATGCGCAGGTGCAACGAGTGGGCCGGCTGGTACAATTCCGCCATGTACTCGCGCACCATGCGGCGGCAATCGAAATGGGGGCTGATATAGGCGATGGACTGCTTCATGCGGCGCACCCACTCGCGCGGCGTCTGCTCGCGGCGCTCATAGAACATGGGGGCGATCTCGCTTTCGAGCAGGTAGTAGATGGCGCTGGCGTGCAGGGCGTCCTGGTCCTCGGCATACGGCTCCCGCTCGCCGATCGCCCAGCCGCCCAGATGCTCATAGGCTTCGTCGAACCAGCCGTCCAGGATGCTCAGGTTGAGGACGCCGTTGATGGCCGCCTTCATGCCGCTGGTGCCGCAGGCCTCTTCGCCGCGCCGAGGGTTGTTGAGCCACAAGTCCACGCCCTGCACCATCTCGCGCGCCACCTTCATGTCGTAGTCTTCCAGGAAGACCACATGTTTCCAGAGGTCGGGATCGCGGGAGAGCTGCACGATCTCGCGGATATAGCTCTTGCCCGGCTGGTCCTTGGGATGGGCCTTGCCGGCGATGACGATCTGCACCGGCATGTCCTTGTTCAACAAAATGCGCTTGAGCCGCTCGACGTCGCGGAACAGAAGGGTGGCGCGCTTGTAGGTAGCGAAGCGGCGCGCGAACCCGATGGTGAGCGAGTTGGGATCGAGCACCTCAGCCGCGCGCCGCACTTCCGCGGCGGAGGCCTGCCGCCGCACCGCCGAAGCGCCCTGGCGCTCCCGAACGAAACTGACCAGGCGGCGCTTGCGCCGGCGATGGGTGTCGAGCAGTTCCTCGTCCGGGATCTCAGCCACCTGTTCCCAGATGGTGGCGTCGTTGAAGCGCTCGCGCCAGTCGGGTTGCAGGTACCGATCGTATAGCGACGCCAGGTCGCCGTTCAGCCAGCTCGGCAGGTGCACGCCGTTGGTGATGGAAGTGATGGGCACTTCCCACAGCGGCAGCCGCGGCCAGAGGTCGTGGAACATCTCCTGCGAGACCTGGCGGTGCAGGCGGCTCACGGCGTTGCGGTACGCCGAAGTGTTCAGCGCCAGAACGGCCATGGAGAACCGCTCGTCACGGTCGAAAACGTTGCGCCGGCCGAGGGCCATCAACTGCTGAAAGTCGATGCCGACTTCGGCGCAATACGCCGAGAAGTAGTGGTACATCAGGCCGGGGTCGAACAGATCGATTGCGGCGGGAACCGGCGTGTGGATGGTGAAAACATTGCTGGCGCGCGCGGCATCCAGGGCTTCTTCGAAGGTCAGTTTCCGGTCGTGCATCAACAGGCGCACCTGCTCCAGCGCGAGAAACGCGGAGTGGCCTTCGTTCATGTGGTAGACGGTGGGCTTCAAGCCCATGGCCTCCAGCGCCCGCATGCCGCCGATGCCGAGCACGATTTCCTGGCGGATGCGGGTATCGATATCGCCGCCGTAGAGGGAATCCGCGATGCCGCGATCCTGCGGCAAGACGTTGTCGGGGATGTTGGTATCCAGCAGATAGAGGGTGATGCGGCCCACATCCAGCTTCCATACCTGAATGTGGACGTCGCCGGTGGGCAGCGTGACCGCGACCTTCAGATCCCGGCCATTGGCGTCCTGAACGGTGGCCACCGGCAAGGTATAGAAATCGTTGACGGGATAGCGCTCCTGCTGCCAGCCGTCGGGGTTGAGGAATTGCCGGAAAAAGCCCTGCTGGTAGAGCAGGCCAATCGCGATGAGCGGATAATCCTGATCGCTTGAGGACTTCAGATGATCGCCCGACAGCACTCCGAGACCACCCGAGTAGATGGGCATGCACTCCGTGAGACCGTACTCGGCGGAGAAGTAGGCGATCAGCTTGCCGTCGGCGGGCGGCGGACCCTTGCACACTCGGGCATCGTAGGTTTCGCAGGCGGCGCGGTACTGGACCAGGTAGCGCGGATCGGCGCCCATCTTTGCCAGGGTGGCTTGGGGAACGCGGCCGAGCATCAGGACCGGGTTGTAGCCGCACTCCCGCCAGAGAGCGGGATCGAGGCGGCGGAAGAGACCGCGGACGACCGGTTCCCAACTCCAGAGCAGGTTATATGCCAGTTCGGTCAGGCGCGACAGGGATGCGGGCAAGGTGGGGCGGACCAGAAACTCCCGGATTGGCTGAATATGAAAAGGCATACAGGAGGAGCTACCTCCAACATAGCAGATCGGCGAGACAGGGCCGCGTCAAATGCCTCTCAACGCCTCGAGGCGCGGATGCGTCGTCTATAATGGTAGAGGCTCGATGCGGCGTCTTCTAGGAATATTTTTGTGTTCGGTGACCGGCGTGGCGTTCGCGGGCGAATATGCCGTGCTTGCCAGCGGTTCCCGGCTGCACGTGGACCGGCACGAGACCTCCGGCGGCAAGGTTCGGCTGTACAACGCGGGCGGCTATATCGAGATGGATCGGGCGGCCGTGCGGGGCTTCGAGGCGGAGGAATATGTGCCGCCGGCGCCCGAGCCAGTAGCGCCACGGGCCGATACGGCAGGTTCGCAGGCTGAAGCCTGCGCCACCAAACTGGCGGATGCGGCAGCGGACAAGTACGGCCTGCCGCGGCGGCTGGTGCGCAGCGTGATGTCGAGGGAGTCGGATTTCCAGCCGGGGGCGGTGTCTCCCAAGGGAGCCATCGGGCTGATGCAACTGATGCCCGCCACGGCCGAAGCGCTGGGCGCCGACCCGCGCGATCCGGCGCAGAATGTGGATGCCGGCACGCGCTACCTGCGCGACCTGCTGGAGAAGTACGACGGCGGCCTGTGGCACGCGCTGGCGGCGTACAACGCCGGCCCGGGCGCGGTGGACAAGTACCAGGGCGTTCCGCCCTACCGCGAGACCATCGACTACGTCGGCAAGATCGACCGGGATTTGAAGAAGGCCGGCGGCGTTACGCAGTGACCGCGTGCATCACCGCGGCGGCGGCCTTGGCGGCGAACATCGCTGGTTCGTCCAGGCGTTACTAAGTTGACAGCTCTCTTATCCGCCGAGCTCAGGCAAGGTCGAAGCGATCGAGGTTCATCACCTTGTTCCAGGACGCCACAAAGTCACACACGAACGCCTGCGGCGAGTCGCTCGACGCATAGACTTCCGCGAGGGCCCGGAGCTG
>JBAWDI010000636.1:0-4556 GCA_049590695.1 Bryobacteraceae bacterium | reverse complement strand
TTTCACCCCATCCTGTCGCTTCCCGATAAGCGTCCGCTGGAACCGGAGGCCGGGCGCTGGTCGCGGTCTCCGGGATGCTATCAGCTCAAGGCCGCCATGGCCTGGTGGGACCTGCTCGAGGCCACCGCCGATGAGCATTTCCGCGAACCCTATGAGCGCGTGCTGGAGTACTCCCTGGGCGCCCGCGGCGATTTCCTGCCCGGCCATGCGGAGCGCCCCAAGGTCATGGACCGCCTGCACGCCTTCCTCTACTTCCTGGAAGGCCTGCTGCCGAGCGCCCAGGAACCGCGCGTCGCGGCGGCCATCCGCGAGGGCATCGGCCGCGCCGCGCATCACCTGCGCGAGATTGCGCCGGAGTTCGAGCGCTCCGACGTCTACGCCCAGTTGCTGCGCATGCGCCTGTATGCCGACCGGGACCGAGTCCTGGCGCTGGACGGCGCCGCCGCGCAATTCGAGGCGGAAAGACTGGCGCGATTCCAGGCCTCCGGCGGCGGCTTCTATTTCGGACGCAAAGCCGGGGCCTGGCTACCGTACGTGAACCCGGTCTCCTCGGCCTTCGCGCTCCAGGCGTTGGAACTTTGGGACGAGTACCGCAACGGAGAATCCCGGGTATGGCGGCACCTGCCGATCTGAGCGTGAAACCTGGAATCCAGATCGCCTGCTGGTACGCCGCCGCGCGCATAGCCGGGGCCTTGCGTCCCAAGTGGCGCAGACCTCCGGCTGCGGCGCCGCGCCCCGCGGAAACCGGCATTTCCGTGATCATTCCCTCCCGCAACGGAAAACCCCTGCTGGAAGCCCAACTGCCTGGCATCGCGCGGGAACTGGAATCGTACACCGCGGAAATTATCGTGGCCGATAACGGCTCCGGCGATGGCACCGCCCAGTGGCTCCGCGCCGCCTGGCCGCAGGTGCACATCGAGCTGTCGAATCCGCCGCTTTCCTTCGCGCGCGCCGTGAACCGGGGCATCGCGCGCGCGCGGTACTCGCACATCTGCCTGCTGAACAACGACATGCTCATCGAGCCCGGCTTTTTCGGGGCGCTGGCGGGCGCCTTCGAGCGGGTGCCCGGCCTCTTCTGCGCCACGGCGCAGATCCGCTTCCCCGAGGGGGTCCGCCGCGAGGAGACCGGCAAAACGGTGATGGCGCAAGCCCACCCGGAAGATTTCCCCATCCGCTGCGACGAGCCGCTTCCGGGCGAGGACCTGAGCTACGTGCTCTATGGCAGCGGCGGATGCTCGCTCTACGACGCCGCCCGGTTGCGCGCGCTGGGGGGAGTGGATCAGGCCTACGAGCCGGCCTACGTGGAAGACCTCGACCTCGGCTACCGCGCCTGGCGGCGCGGATGGCCCAGCGTGTACGTGGCGGGCGCGGTGGTCGAGCACCGCCATCGGGCTACCACCTCGCGGTACTACACGGATGCGCAGCTCGAGCAGATCCTGGAAGTCAATTACCTGAAGTTTCTGGTCCGCGCGGTGGCCAGCGGGAAGCTGTTCCGCAAGCTGTGGCGGCAGGCAACCCGAAGACTGCGGACCAGGGATCGGCCCGCCCTGCTCAGAACCGCCGCGCGGATGGCGCTGGGCGGAGGGGCGCGGGGCGTGCCGGAGTACCCGGAGGAGCTGATTCTGGCGCTCACCAGCGGCGCTGTGGCAGTCTTCCCAGGGCAGGCCGTTTCAGACCGCCCGCACGCTCTGATCGTCAGTCCGTATGTGGCGGTTCCTCGATCCGCCGGTTTCGATCCGGTCCTGGTGGCATTCACCAAACGGCTGGCCACGCCCTCGCCTGAGATCCTGGTGGCCTCGGCGGAGGTGGTTCTGGTGCTGGAAGGCGCCGCTTCGCCCGCTTTCCGCGCCGCCTTGCACCAAACCGTGCGCAAGTGGCGGCCGGCGGTGGCTCACCTCGAGGCCCCACAGATGGCGCAGTACGCCGCCGATTGCGCCCCGGCTCGCGCCATCCTGGGGGATCCGGGCACCACGTAGATCGCAAGATTCCAGGTAACCAAAAGACTCTCGCATGCACCATTAAAAGTGAGGCCGCGTTGGCAGTGCCGGCCTATGGTCTGCCTCAGGTTCTACTAGTACTAATGGCTGGCAAGTGCTAGAAACACCATCTTCTAGGTAAAAAGGACCAAAATTAGTTGGTCAAGAAAATGACTTTATCGGTTAGAGTAATTCTAGGAGAAAATGCCGACCTCTGTCAGTTCGCTTGATAGCAGGGGAAGCAACCGGGCCTTGGATTTGGCTCGCGTGCTTCTGGTGCATGGCGAACTTGCGCCCCGCTTGGCCCTTCGGACCATACTGCAAGCCGGTGGCTACTCCGTGGATGTGGCCGCCACGCCCGCGGAAGCCATCAGCAAGCTGGATGAAGGGCAATATGAACTGGTCCTGAGCGATGCGGAGTTCGGGTCGCGCCCCGCCGGCCGCAACGTTCTGGCTTACGCGCGCGTCAAGGACTACCGCCCGGCCACGGCCCTGGTGACCTCTTACGAGCCCAGCCAGAATCACCGTCCTGGGCGCGGCAAGCATCACATCTCCATCTATACAGAGAACTTACCAAACCTGCTGGGCGAGGTTGCGGAACTCATCGGGATGCGCGCGAGCCGCCGTTACCGGCCGGTCCGGCAGACCGGTTAGCGTCCGCGTCCGCCGCCGCCGCCAGCCGTTGCGCCGTGTCCCACCGAGGAGGAGCCTGAGGACGCCGCCGCCGTGGATCCGCTACTCATGGATGGCCCCGAGGAAGCCGCCGGGGCGGCAGACACCGTCCCCGAGTATCCGCCAGACGAAGGAGCCATGGTCGGGTATCCGACCACACCACCATTGCCACCCCCGCCACGGTTGCCAATAAAGGAAGGCGGCGGCGCGTAATAGGCTCGCATCACATTCATCGGGTTCCAATAACGATACCCGTAAGGACTCCAGGCTGTACCGCAAGGGATGTAGGTAATCATCCCGAACCACGGGTTGTAGCGCCAGGAGGGCGCGCAGGGGTCAGACGAGCACGGTTGCGAAGTCGAAACCGGCGTGACAAACGAGAGACCCGCACAACCAGAATCGTGCACCTGTTTAGCGGCCGAGACATTGGCCATGGCCACCAGCTCTCCGCGCCGTTTGCTCCAGTTGTCCAGGCTATCGGTATCTTCCTTGTCGAATTTCTCAACAGATGCGATAGTGCCGCCCAGGCCCAACATCTTGCCACTGGCTACCTCGACGTTCTGGCCGGCAATCTGCGCGGAGGCAAGGCCATCGAAGACTTTGAGCCGGGCGGGAGCCGTGTCGAAGCGGTACAAGCCCTTCTTGTCAAGCGACACCGTGCCGTCTTTGCAGACCAGCGTCACGTTGGTGTCCTTGGCGATCTCATCGGCTTCCACCACGACCGAGCCTGTGAGCAGTTCGAGCCGGGTGTCGATGAGGCGGTTGGTGAGCATCTTGAAAGAGCTGTTCTCACCGAGGCGCAGAACGACGCCCGGGGTCAGCAGGACCTCGGCGCGCCCTTCCGCCGCGCGCACCACGGCGTTCTCTTTCACATCGGCGAAGTGTGTGGGAGACGGCTCCACAATCTGGTCGCCGAGATACACCTTGCCTTCGACGTATGAGATGAGGCCCGACTTGGCCGAGATCACAGGTTGCGCCAGCGCTGGAATCGCGCTCAACGCGAGGACTACCGCCAGGAACCCCGCTATCCATACCGGCTTCATAGACACCTCGCCTTCCTATAGCTTGAGCGGTATAGAGACGCTTGTCAACCGGATTCGGTTGTATCTTTCGGGCTAGCGGGGCGGTCAAAGCCGGACGATCTTGTGTGAATTGACGCCCTTCAACGCATTGCGCGTGTCCACCACCAGGCACGCGCGGCGAACCAGGGCCTGGTAGTCGAAGGCGGAGTGGTCGGTGACGATCACCACGCAATCGGCGGCGGCGGCGGATTCTTCGGGGGCGGATTTGAGGTCTATGCCATCGACGCGAAGCCCGGGGACGTAGGGATCGCTGTAAGTCACAACCGCCCCGCGCCGCTTCAGCAGCAGCATGACGTCGAGCGCCGGCGATTCGCGCATGTCGGCGATGTCCCGCTTGTACGCCACGCCCATGACATGGATGCGCGATCCTTTTACCGGCTTGCCCGCGTCGTTCAGCGCGCTCTGCACCTTGTCGGCCACAAACTGGGGCATCTGGCCGTTGATGTATCCCGCCAGTTCGATGAAGCGCGCCTCCATCCCGGCCTGCCTGGTCTTCCACGAAAGATAGAAGGGATCGATGGGGATGCAATGCCCGCCCAGACCCGGACCGGGGTAGAAGGGCATGAAGCCGAACGGCTTGGTGGCCGCGGCGTCGATCACTTCCCACACGTCGATGCCCATGCGGTCGCACATCAGCGCCATCTCATTCGCCAGCCCGATGTTGATCATGCGGAAGGTGTTCTCCAGCAGCTTGACCATCTCGGCCACTTGCGTGGAGCTGACCGGCACCACGCGTTCGAGCGCCTGCGAGTAGAACAACTCGCCCATCGCGGTGCACGCCGGCGTGCAGCCGCCCACCACCTTGGGAATGTTGACGGTCTGGAAT
>JBAWDI010000635.1:0-2477 GCA_049590695.1 Bryobacteraceae bacterium | reverse complement strand
CGCCGGAAGCGGGCGTGCTGGGCGCGCGCGCCGCGTACATCGGCGGCTGCGCCGGCACTAGCAATACGCTCGCCGGATTCCGCTACGGCATCCCCGTAATGGGCACGTCGGCGCACTCCTGGGTCATGTCGTTCCCCGGCGAGATGGAGGCTTTCCGCCAGCTCCAGCGGGTTCTCGGCGATGCCACCGTCCAGCTCATCGATACTTACGACACGTTGGAAGGCGCGCGCCGCGCCGCCGCGCTCGGCCGGCCCCTATGGGGCGTGCGCATCGATAGCGGCGATTTTCCGGCCCTCTCGCGCCAGGTTCGCGCCATCCTCGACCAGGCCGGCCTGCCCGATGCCAGGATCATGGCCAGCGGCGACCTGGACGAGTACCGCATCCGCGACCTGGTGACCGCCGGCGCGCCCATCGACGCTTTCGGCGTCGGCACGCAGATCGCCACTTCCGCCGACGCCCCCTCGCTGGCCGCGGTTTACAAAATGGTGGAGATGGAGTTCCGCGGCATCCAGCGTTTCACCGCCAAATACAGCGTGGACAAGGTTTCGCTCCCCGGCTCGAAGCAGATTTTCCGCGAGCCGGCGCGCGACGTGGTGGCGCGATCGGGCGAATGCGGCAAGGGCGAAGCGCTGCTGCGCCCGGTGATTCTGGGAGGGCGCCTGGTCGAGCCGCTGCCCACCGTCGAACAAGCCCGCCGCCGCGCGGCCGAGTCCTTGGCGAAGCTGCCCGCGGCTTTGCGACAATTGGAAGTAGCGGAGCCGTGGCCGATCGTATATAGCCGCGAGCTGCGCGCCCTGATTGACCGCACCCGCTTGAACGTGGCTGGATGAAAACCGTTTTCTTCGATATCGATTCCCAACTGGATTTTCTCTTCCCCGCCGGCGCGCTCTATGTGCCCCGCGCCGAGCGCATCGTCCCCGCCATCGCGCACCTCAACCGTTTCGCCGCGGCCCACGGCATCCCGGTGGTCTCCACCACCGATGCTCACGCCGAGAACGACCCCGAGTTTTCCGTCTGGCCGCCGCACTGCATCGCCGGCACCTGGGGCCAGCGCAAGGCCCAGGCGACGCTCGTCGACGGCCGCATCGTCATTCCCAACCGCGAGTGCGACATGGCCCTCGAAGGCGCACCGCAGATCATCGTCGAAAAGCAGACCGTGGACGTCTTCCTGTCCCCCAACCTCGTCCGCGTGGTTGAGCGCCTGAACGCCGACCGCTACGTGGTCTACGGCGTGGTCACCGAGATCTGCGTGCTCTCCGCCGTGCGCGGATTGTTGAAAACCGGCAAGCCCGTGACCGTGGTGACGGACGCTGTGGAGGCGCTGACCGCCGAAGCTTCCGCGCGCGCTCTCGAAGAAGTCCTCGCCGGCGGCGGGACCCTGGCCGAGGTTTCGGAAATCTGCCGACTCGTGGGTAGTGTCAAGTAGAGGGTAACGTCATTCCCGGCAAATGCCGCGTTCGCTGCGGCGGATGAACTTGACAAGCTGGAGCGTTTCGGGAGTGGGAATATCGGTTTCGATCTTCGCCAGGGCGTCCTCCAGCTTCAGGCCGGAGCGGTAGAGCAGTTGATACGCGCTCTTGAGGATGCTGATGCCGGGCGCTTTGAAGCCGGCGCGCTTCAGACCCACCAGGTTGAGGCCCTTGGGCGCAATCTGAAAGCCCGCGTATGTGAAAAACGGCGGGGCGTCCAGGTTGACGCGGGTGTTGCCGCTGATCATGGCGAGGCGGCCGATCTTCCCGTACTGGTGCACCAGCACGCCGCCGGAGAGGAACGCCCCATCTTCCACTTCCACGTACCCGCCCAGCAGCACGCAGCTTGCGATCACAACGTGGCTGCCGATTCTGCAATTGTGGGCGATGTGGCCCGAGGTCATGATGAAGTTGTCATCGCCGATTTCGGTGGCGGACTCGGCGGGCGTGCCGCGCGAGATGGTGAAATGCTCGCGGATCTTGTTGCCGCTGCCGATTCTCAGGTAGCTGCGCGTGCCGGTGAAGTTCTTGTCCAGCGGGTCGGTGCCGAGGACCGTGCCGGCGGAGATTTCGTTGCGCTCTCCCATGCTGGTCCAGCGCTTGACGTAAACGTAGGGTTCGAGCAGGCAGCCGGCGCCAATGGAGACGTCGCTTTCGACGACGCAGAATTCGCCGATCGCGACGCCGGGCCCGATGGCGGCCTCGGGATGGACCCGGGCGGTGGGGGCGACCACAGCCGATGGATCGATGGGCATGAATTTGTATGATACGACGGCGCGGCTCCGGCGATATGATGAGGCATGCGAGTTCGCGAATTGGCGGAATGGCTGGGCGCGACCTTTGAGGGCGACGGCGAAAGGGAACTGGCGGGCGTGGCCCCGCTGGAGACCGCCGGGGCATCCGAGCTGGCGTTCGTCGGGAGCCGGAAGGCCGCGCAGCAGGCGGAAAGCTCGGCGGCAGGGTGCCTCATCGTGCCCCTCGAATGGCCCAGTTCGAGCTATCGAACCG
>JBAWDI010000634.1:0-3864 GCA_049590695.1 Bryobacteraceae bacterium | reverse complement strand
GGCCACGGGGATGGAAAGCTCGGCGGCGCGGCGGTCCAGCACCCGCGCGGCTTCGGGACGCTGGCGCGCGAACACGGCGGGCACGCCGGGCTTCAGGATTCCGGCCTTTTCCCCGGCGATGGATTCCAGGCTCTTTCCCAGGAAGGCTTCGTGGTCGAAATCCACGGGCGTGACGACCGAGAGATCGGGCGAGACCACGTTGGTGGCGTCCAGGCGTCCGCCGAGACCGACCTCCAGCACCACCATGTCCACGCGCTCTTCGGCCAAAACCAGCAATGCCATGGCGGTGACGGTTTCGAAATAGGTGGTGTGATCGTCGAGGGCGTTGGCGGCGTGGACGCGGTCGAAAGCTCGGGCGAATCGATCTGCGGAGATGGGGCGGCCATCGATGCGGATACGCTCGGTGGGTTGGGCCAGGTGCGGGGAAGTGAACAGGCCCGTATGGTGGCCGGCCGCTCGTAGCGCCGATTCGAGCATGGCGCAGGTCGAGCCTTTGCCATTGGTTCCGGCGACATGCACGAAGCGGAGCCGGTCTTGCGGGCGGCCCAGGGCTTGGAGCACGGCGCGGATGCGCTCCAGGCCCAGTTTGGCGGTCTTGATCTCGTTGCCGAGCGAATAGAGGAATTGGACGGAATCGGGGTAGTTCACGCCACAAAGAATTTCAGCGCCGTGGAGATGTAGGCCTTCAGCTCCAAGCGCGGGACCACGGCATCCAACATGCCGTGCTTCAAGAGAAATTCGGCGCGCTGAAAACCTTCGGGCAGCTTCTGGCGGATGGTCTGCTCGATGACGCGCGGGCCGGCAAAGCCGATGAGGGCGCCGGGTTCGGCGATGTTCAGATCGCCGAGCATGGCATAACTGGCGGTGACGCCGCCGGTAGTGGGGTCGGTGAGCACGCTGATAAACGGCAAGCGGGCTTCGTCCAGGCGCATGAGCGCGGCCGAGATTTTGGCCATCTGCATGAGGCTGATGGCGCCTTCCTGCATGCGGGCGCCGCCGGAAGCGGAAACGATCACCAGCGGCTGGCGGAGCTCGATGGCGCGTTCGATGGCGCGGGCGATTTTCTCGCCTACCACGGCGCCCATGCTGCCGCCGATGAAGCGCGGGTCCATGGCGCAGATCTGGATGGGGCGGCCGTCGAGAGAGCCGCTGGCGGCAATCAGCGCGTCGGAAAGCCTGGTGGCCTGCCGCATGTCATCGAGGCGCTGGCTATAAGGTTTGCTGTCGATGAAAGCGAGCGGATCGGAGGAGCGCAGGCGGGCGTCGAACTGGTGGAACTCGCCGCCATCGAGGAGCAGCTTGAGGCGGGAGACGGCGTCCATGCGGGAGTGCGCTCCGCATTTGGGGCAGACGTTCCAGTTGGCCTCGAGCTCCTTTTTCCAGATAATCTGGCGGCAGGCTTCGCATTTTTGCCAAAGGCCCTCGGTGCGAACGCGGCGGTCCCCATTCTCCACCATGGGGAGTTTTTCGTCGGGCGGCTTGTCGCGTCTAAACCAGGACATGCAGTAGCTACCTTAGCGCGGGTAGGGATGGCCCCGCAAGGTTGCCAGGGCGCGATAGATCTGCTCGGCCAGCAAAACGCGGGCGAGTTCATGCGGAAAAGTCATGGGAGAAAGCGAAATCAGCAGGTCGGCGCGGGCGGCCCAGCCGGCGGGCAAGCCATCGTGGCCGCCCACCAGGAAGACCAAATCCCGGCCCTCCATTTGGGCTTGCGAGATGAAAGCGGTGAAGGCGGCGGAATCCATGGGCTTGCCGGCGGGGTCGAGAAAAATCTTGCGCGCGGAGGCGTGCCTGGCCCAGAGATCGAACCGGCCGGGCCGGATTTCCCGCATGGCGGCGGGCGAGAAACGGGCGGCGCGGCCCAGAAAATCTTCGGCCAGGGCATTGGCGTGGGCGTCTCTGGGCTTCCCGATGAAATAGAGTTGGATCTTCACTCGGCGGGGATCTCGACCGTCTTGGCGCTGCGCCAGAGACGCTCCAGGCTGTAATACTCGCGGGCTTTGGGCGAGAAGATGTGGACCAGCAAGTCGCCGTAATCGGCCAGTACCCACTCCGCCTGGTTGTAACCCTCGACGCTGAGGGGCAGTTCGCCGGCCTGCTGCTTCAATTGGAGGCCGACTTCGTCGCTGATGGCTTGAACCTGCCGCGGGTTGGCGCCGGTCGCGATCACGAAGAAATCGGCAAACGACGTGATGCCTCTGAGGTCCAGTACCTGAGTGTCTGCGGCTTTCTTGGATTCGGCGGCGCGGACGGCAACGAGCCAGGTGGGGGCGGGGGATTGGATGTCTTGGGCTCCTGTGAGTATCGTACTACAATAGAGTATCATGCGTTGGTGTTTCGGTCTGGTGCTATTGGTGTGCGCGGGCGCGGTTGGTGCGCAAACCAACGATGTCCCCGAAGTAGCGCGCGCCCAGGCCGAGGTTCAGAAACTGCGTGCCCTGGTGGCGGCCGGGGTGGCTCCGCGCGCCCAATTGGAGAAAGCCGAAGAGGCCATGGCCGATGCCCAGGACGCGGCCATTCTGCGGCGAACCTTGTACGGCCAGGATTTGACGGCGGAGCACACCGGCGAGATGATGGCCGCCGCCGGCCGCCGCTTCGACCGGCGCAGGAACGAGCTCGACGAAGCCAAACGGCTGGTGGCGGCGGGCGCGGCGCCGCAGCTCTCGTTGGGCGCGTTCCTCGAGGAGCTGGACCGGGCGCGCCAGGAGTCGGACCTGGCCAAATCGCGGGCCAGCCTGGTGCGCGAACTGACCGAAATGGCCCAGGCGGAAGAAGCGCTGGCCAACAAGCTGGCCGAGGAGCCAGCCGGGGCGCCCAAGATCGCCGATCGTTACGATGGCGATGGCATCTTCACGGCGGGAGCGCTGGCGCGGGTGGAAATGGCGTTCGCCGGGCGCTTCGGCAAGCCGCTGCCGGTGAGCGCCATGGGCGAAACGGCGGTGCATCGCGCGCTGGGCTTCGACCACCGCGGGCGCGTCGACGTGGCCGTCAATCCCGACCAGCCGGAGGGCGTGTGGCTGCGCGAGTTTCTGACCGAAAATCGCATTCCGTACTTCGCGTTTCGCGAGGCCGTGCCCGGCAGGGCCACTGGCGCGCACATACACATCGGGCCCATGAGCACGCGGCTCGTGCCTGGCGGATAATAGGAACTCGATGACTGATCCAACGCTGCGGGTGTTAATCCCCTCCGAGAAGATCCAGGCCCGGATCAAGGAACTCGGCGAACAGATTTCCCGCGATTATCCCGAGGGGCGCCTCCACATGATCGCCATTCTGAAAGGCGCCGCGTTTTTTCTGGCGGACCTGACGCGGGCCATGAAGCGCGACGTGTACATCGACTTCATGGGCATTTCCAGTTACGGGAAAGGCAAGAGCAGTTCGGGTGAAGTGAAGGTGACCAAGGACCTGGACATTTCGCTCGAAGGCGCCGAGGTGCTGATTGTCGAGGACATTGTCGATAGCGGCATCACGCTCAACTACCTGATGCACGTGCTCGACCAGCGGAGGCCGCATTCCATTCGCATCGCGGCGTTACTGGACAAGCCCGAGCGGCGCTTGCGGCCGGTGCACGTGAGCTACGTGGGATTCCAGATTCCGGACCAGTTCGTGGTGGGATACGGCCTGGATTTCGACGAGAAGTACCGCAATCTGGACGATATTTGCGTGCTGGAAGAGGCGCAGACGGCGGCGGGATAGTCTAGCGTGGTGCGGCGCAAGAAATGCGCCTTATCCACCGATCCGTGGAGCGACCTTTTAGGTTGCCACGTCGGCGTCCGCGCCGACGTTCTTCGGGGTGCGGTGGACCCCAAGAGTGAGACACGGCGGAAAGCCGACACTTTCCATTCGCTGCTTTTTGGTTGAGCC
>JBAWDI010000633.1:0-1880 GCA_049590695.1 Bryobacteraceae bacterium | reverse complement strand
GCCCAAGACCGTGGTCACGGGCGCGCGCTACCTGCAAGTCATCGCCGACGCCGCCATCTCCGGCGCCCGCTGGGTGCTGGCGCTGGACGACGATTTCGCCGCGCGCCTGGCCCGCCGCGAGCCCAAGAGCATGGCGGACTGGAAGCGCATGGCCGATCTGCTCCGCTACTTCGAACAGCACCCCGAGTGGCGCCACATGCAGGAGTACGGCAAGCTGGCCATCGTGCAGGACCCCGCCAAGGGAGGACTGCTCTCAGGCGGCATTCTCGATATGATCGCGGTCAAACATACGCCGGTGCGGCCGATTCCCCGCCAGCACCTCTCCGCCGAATCGCTGGCCGGCGCCACCATGGCGGTGGACGTGGACGCCGGCGCGCTGACTCCCGAACAGAAAGAAGTGCTGAGCAATTTCACCCGCGGCGGCGGAATGCTGCTCACTGGCCCGCCCGGCTGGAAAGATCAAAGCCCGCCGGGCGACCAGATCACGCTCGACAAGGCCGAGCTGGAACGCCTCAACGATATCTGGCGCGACGTGAACTCCATGGTGGGGCGCAAGAACATGGGGGTGCGTCTGTTCAACGTCTCCTCCATGCTCTCCAACCTGCTGGCCTCCGCCGACGGCAAAACGGCGGTCGTCCACCTGGTGAACTATTCGGATTACCCGGTGGAGAACGTGGCGGTGCATTTTCCGGCCGAGTACAAGCGCGCGACGCTCACCACGCCGGAAGGCGTCGCGAAATCCCTGGAAGTATACCCCACCGAGGAAGGCGGGGGCGTGGACATCGACAAAGTCCTGGTCTGCGCCACCATCAAGCTGGAGCAATAGTATGACCCGAAGAGAATGGCTGGCTCTGGTAGCCGCCGCGCCCCTGCTGAAGGCGGCGCCCGCCGCACGCGTTTGCATTGCGAGGTGCGCCTCCTATGACGAAGACGTCACGGCCAAACTGGCGGCCGTGTTCACTCAGTTGGGCGGAATCGACGGCCTGGTGCGCAACAAGACGGTCACCGTCAAGCTCAACATGACGGGCAGCCCGGCGATTCGATTCCAGGGCCAGGCGCCCGGCGTGACGCACTACGTCCATCCCAAGTTGGTGGGCGCCACGGCTTACCTGCTGGGCCGCGCCGGCGCGCGCCGCATCCGTTTTGTGGAAAGCCCCTGGGCCACCGCCGGTCCGCTCGAAGACGTGATGCTCGATTCGGGATGGAACGTGCGCTCCCTCGAATCGGCCGCCACCGGCGTGGAATTCGAAAACACCAACGCGCAGGGAAAGAGCCAGGGCTACGCGCGCTTCAAGGTGCCGGGCAACCCTTACATGTTTCCAGCCTATGACCTCAACCGCGCCTACGCGGACACCGACGTCTTCGTCAGCCTGGCGAAGCTCAAGAACCACGCCACCTGCGGCGTGACGCTCTCGCTCAAGAACTGCTTCGGGACTACGCCGGCCTCGATCTACGGCGACAACGCGGGCGTGGACGAGCCCAACGAGAGGCCAACCGCGGGCCGCGAGGCGGTGCTGCACAATGGCAGACGCCAGCCGTCGAAATCCGCGCCGCCGGAGTTGCACCCCGATTCCAGCCGCGAACCCGGATACCGCGTCCCCCGCATTGTGGCGGACCTGGTGGCCGCGCGCCCCATACACCTCGCCATCATCGATGGCGTCGAATCCATCGCGGGAGGCGAAGGGCCGTGGATCAGGGGTATCCGCATCGTCAAGCCGGGCGTGCTGATCGCGGGTCTCAATCCGGTTTGCACGGATGCCGTGGCCACCGCCGTCATGGGCTACAGCCCGCGCGCACTCCGCGGGACCGCGCCCTTCCGCACCTGCGACAACACGCTGCTGCTGGCGGAAGCCCACGCCATAGGCACCACGGACCTCAAA
>JBAWDI010000632.1:0-1704 GCA_049590695.1 Bryobacteraceae bacterium | reverse complement strand
GGGTGACGTGATCGAGTTCTACCTGGACACGAAGTCGGGCGTCGCCCCCTACCTACAGCTCGTCCAGCAGGTTCGACGAGCCCACAAGCTCGGGCTCATCGACGAGGGTGACCGACTGCCAACCATTAAGGAGGTCGTCGGTACGGTCGCCATCAACCCCAACACTGTGGCCAAGGCGTACCGGGAGCTTGAGCATGAGGGTCTCGTCGCCGCACGCACCGGCGTCGGGACGTTCGTGGTGAAGTCCCTGAGCGATCCGTCACTCGCCGAGCACGGGCGGCTGCGCGTCGGGCTCGAGTCCTGGCTTGCCGAGGCGCGTGCCGCAGGACTCGACGAAGAAAGCATCGAAGCCCTCTTTCGCGAGCGCTTTCGGGCGTCCTCACCCATAGAAGCTTCATGAGCACCGCCCTTGAGGCCTGCGGCCTCGGGAAGCGCTACCGGCAGCGCTGGGCGCTGTCGGACTGCTCGCTCACCGTCCCGACCGGGCACGTCATCGGCCTCGTCGGACCGAATGGCGCCGGAAAGACGACGCTGCTCCAGCTGGCCGTCGGCCTGCTTGCTCCATCGTCAGGAACGATCCAGGTGTTCGGTCGGCCACCTGCCACCGACGCGGAGACCCTCGGGCGCGTCGGCTTCGTCGCTCAGGACACGCCGAACTACTCCTCGTTGAGCGTCGCCGATCACCTGAGGCTCGGAGCGCGCCTGAACCCGAGGTGGGACGGAGATGCTGCCCGACACCGGATCGAGAGGCTCGGCCTCGATCCGGCTCAACACGCGGGAAAGCTGTCCGGCGGCCAGCGCGCTCAGCTCGCCCTCACCATGGCCCTCGCCAAGCGCCCGGACCTCCTGATCCTCGACGAGCCGGTCGCGAGTCTCGACCCGCTCGCGAGGCGAGAGTTCCTGCAGGTGCTCATGGAGGACGTCGCGGCACACGACCTCGGCGTCATGCTCTCGTCGCACCTCGTCGCCGACATCGAGCGCGTCTGTGACTACCTCATCGTCTTGGTTGACTCGCGCGTCCAGCTGTCGGGCGATGTCGACGAGCTGCTTGCTTCACACCATCGTTTGATCGGCCCCCGTGACCCCGGAGCACAGCCTCCAGCGTGCCAGGAGGTGATCGATGCCAGTCACACCGAGCGGCAGACAACGCTGATCGTTCGATCCGACGGGCCGGTCGTCGACCCAGCGTGGACGATCGAACCCACGAGCCTCGAGGATCTGGTGCTCGCGTACATGGCGCGTGGCTCCAGGCACGGGAGCGCACGGGCGTCGCAGGCCGGGGCCGCGACATGACCTGGCTCGCGTGGCGGCAGTTCCGCACGCAGGCAGTCGCGGCGCTGGTGCTGCTCGGCGCCGTCGCCATCACCTTGGCCGTGACACGTCCTGGCCTCGTGTCGTCCTTTCAGAACGTGCTGCATTGCAAGGGCGCGCTGGCGTGTGCGTCAGCGAGGCGCGGGTTCTTCGCGAGAGACTCACTGCTGAGGCACCTCGCGAATGCGCTCGCTGTCGCCGTCCCGGCACTCATCGGGGTGTTCTGGGGCGCGCCGCTCATCGCACGGGAGCTCGAGACCGGCTCTTTCCGACTGGCGTGGACCCAGAGCGTCACACGATCGCGTTGGATGCTCGTGAAGCTCGGAATCGTCGGCACGGCAAGCATGCTGGCAGCAGGGCTGTTCAGCTTGGCCGTGACGTGGTGGTCGAGCA
>JBAWDI010000631.1:0-9070 GCA_049590695.1 Bryobacteraceae bacterium | reverse complement strand
GCCATCGGGCTCTCCGCCGACGAGCGCGTGCGGGCGGTGGCGGAGGAGCGCCGCGCGCCGGCCTTGCCGCCATCCGAAGAGCAGGCCATCCAGGCCGCGCTCGATTCCAACCAGGAACTGCGCAAGCTCGAATCGCAGATCGCCGCCAAGGGCCTGGAAATGCGCGGCGCGAAAGCGGAACGGTGGCCGAAGATGGACCTGGTGGCGCAGTACGGCATGCTTGCCAAGTTCAATAACTACGCCGAGTTCTTCCAAAAATTCCAGCGCAACAACGTGCAACTGGGCGTCTCATTCCAACTGCCGCTATTCACCGGCTCGGGCGTGAGCGCGCAGATCGCGCAAGCCCAGATCGACATCTCCCACTTGAGAATCGAGCTGGGCAATTCGCGAAACCGCCTGGCTTCCGACCTCCAGCAGGCGTTCCGCGATGTGAAGAAAGCGCAGACCGCGGCGGAAGTGGCGGGGCTGGACCTGGATGTCGCGCGCGAGCAGCTTTCCATGGACCTCGCCCAGATGCAGGAAGGCCGCGCGCCGCTGCGCCAGGTGGAGGAAGCGCGCATCGTCGAGAACCACAAGTGGATCGCCTTCTACGACGCGCAGTATGCCCTCGAGAAAGCCAAGTGGAACGTGCTGAGGTGGACGGGCGAAGTGGAGGCATCGGTGGAGGCGCTGCCGGACACGGCGCGGTGAGCATTCCGCGTACGAATCAGAATTCCGTCAGCATTTTGGAAGCATTTCGGAAGGACTCTTCGCGGGGCGCGGGGATAGTCTTGGGAAAGGAGGCAATATGACTCAACTCTCCAGGCGGGCCTTGTTTTGGACGCCGCGCGCCTTGTCGATCGTTTTCATCGCTTTTCTGAGCCTTTTTGCCCTCGATGTTTTCGACGAACATCTCGGGCTTTGGCGGACGGTGCTGGCGCTGACCATGCATCTGATTCCGTCGTTGGTGCTGATCGCGGCCCTGGTGCTGGCTTGGCGCTGGGAGTGGATCGGAGCGGCGATCTATGCGGGCGCCGGCTTGCTGTATGTCTGGTGGGTGGTGTCGATGTCGCGCCCGGTGCCCCCGGCAATGCGGCTGATCTGGATTCTGACGATTGCCGGCCCGGCCTTTGTCATCGCCGGATTGTTTCTGGCTAACTGGTTAAAACGGGGCGACATACGGGCCCTCGGGCGCTAGGCCCAACGGCGCTTCACTCCGCCCGCAAAGCCGCCTGGGGGTCGATATGCGCCGCCCGCCGAGCGGGAATCGCGGCGGCGAAGAATGCGACCGTTCCGACCAGCGCCGCGACCGACGCGAATGTCGCGCCATCGTAAACTGAAACACCTTTCACCTGCGGCGCCACAAACCGCGCCAGCAGCGCGCTGATCGAGATGCCCGCCGCCACACCGGCGCCGGCCACGGCCATGGATTTGCCAAGGATCTGCCGCACCACCATGGCGGGTTTCGCGCCCATCGCCAATCGAATCCCGATCTCGCGTGTCCGCCGCGCCACGGCATAAGCCATCGCGCTGTAGATCCCCACCGATGCCAGCACGATGGCCATCAATCCGAAGGCTCCGAATACCGCGGCGGCCAGACGCTGGGGCGCAAGAGCGACGCTCAGAAGTTCGTCCGCGGTCCGAAAGTCGGAAAGCGGCGAGCGCGACAGGATGCCGCTCCATTCCTTGGCGACCGTCGAAGCAAACCCCGCTGGATTGCCGCGCGTGCGTACGATCAGATACATCGCGGGGGCGCCCGCTTGCAAATCCGCGACATACAAATCAAAGTGCGGCTCTTCCCATACCGAGCCGTACTTCGAATCGCGAACCACGCCCACCACTTGCATCGCCGCCTTCTGAACCGCCATGCTACGTCCGATGGGATTCGCGCCCGGCCACAATCGCGCCGCCAGTGTCTGATTCACGATCGCCACTTTGGGCGCTGCCGCGTCATCCCGCGCGTTGAATTCGCGGCCGCTCAGCAGCCGAATGCCCACGGTGTGAAAAAAGTCGGAGCCGACTGTGTGCCGATCGGCCGTAACGACGGCGTCATTAGTCTCGATCCCGGTTCTGGAGTGAAGCTGATTCTGCGGCGCATCCGACGCCAGCGCCGCGGACTCGACACCCGGCAGTGCTCGCAGACGTTGGATCAAAACTTGTTGCGCGCTCCGCAGCCGTTCGGCGGACACGCTCCCCGGCGGAGGAGCGCTGAATCCCGCCGTCAGCAGACCCTCACTGCGAAACCCGAGATCGACCGACCACGCCCGCATCACGCTGCGCCCAAACAATCCGCCGCCCACCAGCAGGATTATCGAAAACGCGACCTGCACGACCAGCAACAAATTCCGCAGGCCATCGTGCCCGCCACCCGAGACCGTATTACCCGATTCCTTTAGCGCCGGAAGAACAGCCATCCGCGTCGTCTGGAGCGCGGGTGCCAGGCCGAAGAGCACCGTCGTGATGACCGACAACGCCGTGCAGAAGCACAACACGCGATTCTCCACGCCGCCATCGAGAGCCAAGGACAACCCCATCGCGTTTGGGAAATGCGCCAGAATTCTGCCCAGCCCATAAGCAATCCCCAATGCCGCCGCGCAACTCGGCAGGGCCAGCAAAAGGCTCTCGGTCAATAGCTGCCGCACCAGCCGCCCGCGCCCGGCGCCTAGCGACAGGCGAATTGCGAACTCGCGCCGCCTTCCCACCGCGCGGTTCAGCAAAAGGTTCGAAAGATTGGCGCAGGTCAGCAGCAGCACCAGACCGGCGGCCACGGCGAAGACCGTCAAGGATCGCGTAATCGAAGCCCGATACGCCGGCCAGAACTTCGCCCGGCTGGCGCTGAAAACGATTTCGGAGATGTCGCGATTCGTCGCCGGCGCGCTCTGCGCGATCGCCGCCGCGATGGTTTGGATCTCCGCCTGGGCGCGCGCCACGCTGACGCCCGGTCCCAATCGTCCCGTGACCAGCAGCCATGGCATCGCTCGTTGGTGGAACATATCGAGGGCGCGGAATCGCGGTTGCACCATGGCCGTGGCCTGCAACGGAATCCACACCCGCGGTGGCTGGCCCCAGTTCAAGTTTGTGCCGTGGTACCGCTTGGGAACGATTCCTATGATGGTGAACGGTTCATCCTCGATTAAGATGTTTCCGCCGATCGAGCTTCGATCGGCAACTTCTTCGGAGACCATGGCCACGCGCCCGCCGGCGATGGAATCGTCGTCGTCGCGGAATGCCCTCCCCGCCGCCGGAGGCAATTCCAGCATCGAAAAGAAATTGCCCGTGACCGCTTCCACCGGTAACCGCTCGTTGCGGCCGCCCCACGACACATTCATGGGCATCCGCACAAACGCCGAGAGCCGCTGAAACGTGGCCGTCCTGGCGCGGAGGTCCTGGTAATCCGGATAAGAACTCGAGAGGAACCTCCGCGACGCCTTGTTGAATGCGAAGACATCAGCCAGTTGTTCGGGCCGGGGGAAATCCAAAGGCCGGAACAGCGCCTCGTCGATGGTACTGAAAACCGCGGTGTTGGCGCCGATGCCGATCCCCAGTGTCAGCACCGCGGCCGCGGTGAAGGCCGGAGTCTTTCTCAGAGAACGGAGCGCGTATCGAAGGTCCTGGAGGAGTGAATCGAGCAACGGCAGCCCTCGCGTTTCGCGGTGAGCCTCGCGAAGTTGCGCGGCGCCTCCCAACGTCAGGCGTGCCGCGCGGCGAGCCTGCTGCGGCGCCATGCCACGGCGGACGCCATCCTCCTCCAGCATGGCAAGATGCGATTCCAGTTCCGCGTCAAAGTCGGAATCGAGGCTGCGGGACCGGAAGAACGCGGTAATTCGCGAGACCAGTTCCCGTATAGGCGTCCACATAGTGTTACAGCCCACTGTCGAGCCGCAACAGGCGGCCGATGACGCCCGAAACCCGCTCCCAGTTCGCGGCTTCGGCGATGAGCTGTTTGCGGCCGGCATTCGTAATGGAATAGAACTTCGCCTTGCGGTGGTTCTCCGATGTGCCCCACGAGGCCGAAATCCAGCCCTTATTCACGAGACGTACGAGGCAAAGATAGATGGTTCCCTGGTTGACACGCAGCGCCTCCCGGCTGACCTGCTCGATTCGCTTGGCGATACCATATCCGTGCAGCGGTCCCATGGCGTCCAGCGTCTTCAACACCATCAGGTCGAGCGTGCCTGGAAGAATCTCCGATTTGCTTTCCGCCATCGCCACTCCTATGGGTAATATAGAGAAGAGCTTGACGGAACTCTTGTGGGATGTCAAGAGGACAGATGATCTGGCGCCGCTTTCGAGAAAGCCAGGTGGAACGTGCTGAGGTTCACGGGCGAAGTGGAGGCATCGGTGGAGGCGCTGCCAGACACGGCGCGGTGAGGGGCCCGGCTTTCAGCTTCGACCCGGACACGCCGCCGTATTTCCGAATCGCCGCACTTACCGGTGGAACTGGTCTCCCGGCCGCCAGTCCGGCAGCTTGTCCTGGTTGGCGATCTCCAGGCCCAGCGCGAAGCCGTACTCGGCCGCCTGCTGGACCGCCGTGAAATCCCAATCCGCCTGGAATTCGTCCGAGGGCTGGTGGTAGTGCCGGCTGTTGTACTCTTCCCACATCTTATGGCCGTAGCCCGCCGGCTTCCCCAGAAACTCGGTGGCGTGCTCGATGGAAAACGCCGGCATTCCGGCGTGCGCGAATGAGAAGTGGTCGGACCGGAAGTAGTGGCCCTGCTCCGGCTGCGCATCGGAGGAAATCTCCAGGTTCAGCCGTTTGGCGATCTGCTGCGCCAGCGGCCAGACCGTGGTCCGCTCGGCGCCCGTGAGCACCACGTCCTTGGCGCGGCCAAAGGGATAGAGCGCGTCATAGTTCAAATCGATGGCCGTCTTGGCGGCGGGGTACAGGGGATGCGCGGCGTAATACTCGGAGCCGCGCAGCCCGCCTTCTTCGGCCGTGAACGAGAGGAACAGCGCGGACCGCCGGGGCCTCCGCGGCAACGCGGCCCACGCGCTCGCCAGTTCCAGCAGAATGCCGCAGCCGGTGGCGTTGTCGATGGCGCCGTTGTAAATCGCATCGCCGTTGACGGGCGTGCCGATTCCCAGGTGGTCCCAATGCGCGCTGAAGACCACCACTTCGTCCTTCAGCTTGGCGTCGCTCCCCGGCACGATGGCCGCCACGTTGCGCGTATCGAGCTCCCGTATCCGGGCGGGCATGCTGCCGCGAATCCGGATTCCCAACGGAATCGGGCGGAAGTCGCGCTTCTCGGAGGCCGCCAGAAGTTCATCCACGGTCTTGCCCGCCAGGGCCAGCAACTTCTCCCCGGCTTGGCGCGTCACCCATCCCTGAAAGGCCAGCGAGGCCTGCCCCGGCGCCAGTTTCACGGAGGGCGTCTCGCGGCCCCAGGAGTTGCGCACCACCTCCCAGCCGTAGCCCGCGGTGGGAGTGGTGTGGATGAGGATGGCGCCCACCGCGCCCCGCCGCGCCGCTTCTTCGTACTTGTAGGTCCAGCGGCCGTAGTAGGTGAGCGCGCGGCCCTCGAAGAACGCCGGATCGTTCGAGGCGGGCTCGTTGGTGAACAGCACCAGCACCTTGCCTTTCACGTCCACGCCTTTGAAGTCGTCCCATTTCCATTCCGGCGCGGTGATGCCGTGGCCCACAAAGACGGCCTCGCCTTGGAAGCGCGTCTGCGGCGTTTGCCGCTGGCTCACGCCCACGAAATCCTCGAGCCAGCGGAAGTCCACGCTCTTGCCCCCAGCCGCGGCCGAAAGCTGTGCGTCCGGGGTGGTTTCAATCCCCACCAGCGGCACTTTCTGGAAGTAGCTTCCGTTGTCGCCCGCCGGCTGGGCCCCCGCCAGGGCGAATTCGGTGGCTATGTACTCGGTCGAGATGTCGCCGCCTCGCTGGCCGACGCCGCGGCCCTCCAGCAAATCGAGCGACAGAAACCGGGTGTGCTCGCGAATGCGCTCCGCCGAAATCGAGCCGTCCTGGGCCAGAACCGGCAGCACGGCCATCGCGAGGATTCCGAAAGCTTTAAACATACTTGGAATGGTATCCCCCGGAAGCCGCCACCGTCCACCTCATTTGGGGCCGTCTTTTGATTTTCGTGTAATCCCGCGGTGGCTCCCAACGTCCAAACACCAAGGAGAATCATGAGACTCGCGCGATTGCTGGCACTTCTTTGGGCCGCCACTGGCTGGCAGGCGTTCGCTCAGTGGGATACCAGCGGCAACGGCATGCTCAACGGGACGTATTATTTCCGGGAAGTGGCCTACTTCTTTTCGAGCACTGGCGCGCTCAGCCCGGATGCAATATACGGCACCATCGTCTTCAACGGCAACGGGGCCTACAGCATCAATTGCACAGTTTACGATTCCACGTACGGGCTCGTATCCTGCGGCAGCACGGGGTTTGGCCTCCCCACGACCGGCACGTACTCCATCGCGGCCTCCGGCTACGGATTCCTTTCCAGCCCGATATCGGGCAGCGATAGAGTCTACGGCCTGGTTTCGCAGCAGGGCATTTTTGTCGGCAGCAGCACGGAAAACGGCTTCAACGACCTTTTCATCGCCGCGCCGCTGGCTTCGCCTCTGCCTACGGCTGCAACCTTCAAGGGCTCCTACTGGCTGGCGGATATGGATACCCCGAATGGCATCAACTCGATGTTCCAGGTGAATCCGGACGGCGCGGGCAACCTGGGAAACGTGTCCCTCACGGGATACGTTTACGGCTATGGCTCGACCGTGGTCACCCAGACCGCAGCCGCAGTCAAATACTCCTTCAGCGGCGGCGCCGCCGTGGTGGCGTTTCCGAGCCCGTCGAATGCCACGCTGATTGCCGGGCAGAAGTATCTGTACTTCTCGCCGGACGGCAACTTCGTGTTTGGCGGGTCGCCCACCGGGTGGGATTTCCTGGTGGGGATTCGCACCGCATCCGGCACGCCCGGCTTTGGGGGTCTCTACTACCAGGCCGGCATCGACCTGTCCTCCACCTTCGATTCTTACTACGGATCGCTCAACGCGAATGGAGGCGTGGCAGTGGGCCACCAGCGGGTGAACGATGTTTTGGATGGCTACCTCTACGGCTGGACCTACGGCGAAGCGTACGCCGTGAACCCGAATGGAACGTACAGCAACCCCGCCATGATGAACTATGTGGTGGGCGCCGACGGGGTGCGGATCGGATCCGGAATCGGTCCTTACCTGGGCATTAACGTGGCGCTCCCGGCGCCCAGCTTCAGCGGCTCCGGTGTGTATCTCAACCCGGCCGGGGTAGTGAACGCCGCCAGTTCGGCGCCATTCACGGCGGGCATCGCTCCCGGGGATTTCATCACCCTGTACGGCACCAACCTGGCGCCCGGTACCGCGACCGCCTACACGGTTCCGTTCCCGACGGCAGCGGGGCTCGATGGCGTCCAGGTGACGGTCAACGGTCTCCCGGCGCCGGTCGAATTCGTCAGCCCGGGACAGATCTCGGCCATCGTGCCGTATGCCGTCGGGTCTTCGATTGCCCGCATCCAGGTGAACAACAACGGCGTGCTCTCGAATGTGGTGACCGAATTCGTGAACCTGACGGCGCCGGGCGTGTTCACCGTGCCCCCCGGCGGTCTAGGTTATGGCGCCGTGCTGCACGGGGATTATTCGCTGGTAACGGCGCAAAGCCCGGCACAGGTGGGTGAGACGGTGGCCGTATACCTGACGGGGCTGGGGACCACGAATCCAGTGATTCCGGACGGCTCGGCCGGGGTGTTTAGCCAGACGAACAATACCATCGACGTTTACATCGGCGGAATACAGGCGACCGTCGGCTACTCCGGCCTGGCACCGGACTTGGCCGGGCTGTATCAGATCAACTTTACCGTGCCCAGCGGCGTTACCGCGGGAGACAACACCCTGGAGATCGTGGGCCCGGATTCGGACGCGGCCGAGGCCCTGATTCCCGTGGGGACCGGTCTGGCTGCATCCGCCAGTCCGGCGCGCCAGCAGCCAGCCGTGCGCAACTCGCCCAGGTCATCGCCCTGGGTGCGCCGGCCCATGCCGCGGCTCGCCCCCGGACAATGACCGCCCTTCGCGCTGTTGTAAACTGGATAAGTTATCCCACATATGAATTCGGTTGCTTCTCTGGAGATCGTCAGCGCGCACAGTCCGGATTCCGATGACGCTTTCATGTTCTACGGCCTGGCAACCAAGAAGGTCCGCTCGCCCAGAGTTTCCTTCCGCCACGTGCTGGAAGACATCGAGACGCTGAACCGGAAGGCCCTCGAGGGGCTGTACGAGCTAAGCGCCATTTCCTATCACGCCTATCCGTACGTTTCCGAAAAATACGTGCTCATGGCCAGCGGCTCGAGCGTCGGCGATGGCTACGGTCCCATGATCATTTCGACCCACCCCATGGAACCGGAAGAGTTGAAGGGCAAGCGCATCGCCGTGCCCGGCACGCTGACCACGGCGTACCTGGCGTCGAAGCTGTTCCAGCCGGATTTCGAAGCCGTGGTCACGCCCTTCGACAAGATCACCGACGCCGTCAAAGAGCACGCTGTCGACGCGGGCCTCATCATTCACGAGGCGCAATTGACCTTCGACCGCGAGGGTTTTCATCGCATCGTGGATCTGGGGCGGTGGTTCAAGACCAGCTTTGGCCTGCCGCTGCCGCTGGGCGCCAACGTGCTGCTGCGGTCGCTCGACCCGGAAATCCAGAGCGAGTGCTGCCGGCTGATGCGCGAGAGCATTCAATACGCGCTGGACAACCACGACGAGGCGCTCGAGTATGCGCTCCAGTTCGCCGGCGACATGGAACCGGGCCTGGCGGAGAAGTTCGTCGGCATGTACGTCAACCACTTCACCCTCGACGCCGGCGAAATTGTCCCGCGGGCCGCGCAGAAGCTGCTCGACCTGGGCTTCGAAGCCGGCCTGGTGCCGCGCCGGGTGGAAGTGGAATTCGTGCGGTAAGCGCCTGTCAGCCGGCAACCGCTCTCTTACGTTCGCGGCTTCCATGAGAAGGCCGGTCTGTGTCAAGAGTTTTTTTGTTCTGCGCGTAATCCCTCAGTCTCGGGGACGGGGTTGAATCCGGGCACACGGGTGCGTCCGCCCGGGTGTGCGCGACGGTTGGTCG
>JBAWDI010000630.1:0-18496 GCA_049590695.1 Bryobacteraceae bacterium | reverse complement strand
ATCAGGTTCTTCATCCCCAGGACGGCCCCGGTGAGGCTGTGCTGCTTGACGATCCCCACGTTGATGACGCGATCGGCCTCCACCACATCCCGATAGATTTCCCACTCCTTGAGGACCCGAGCGCCCTTGATCGCCATCTTGCGGAACTTGCGCTCATCCATGAAATAGCACTGCGCCCCGGCCTTTTCGGCGGCGCTCTGGATGCCGCTGCGTGGAAAAGTGCGCTGCGCCGAGTTGCAGGGATTGTCGCTGACCGCTACTCTTTTCGCGCCGGCCTGAAAGCACATTTCGATGAGCGCGGCGACCACGTCGGGGTTGGTGCAAGCCGCCTGTTCGGGGCGGCGGTCCCAGGCAATGTTAGGCTTCACAAAAACCACGTTGCCCTTGGAAACGAAACGCCCCATGCCGCCCATCGCGTCGATGGCGCCGCGCGTCAGCCGCCGGGCCTCTTCCGCAATGCCATCGGCCGCGGCAGGTGAAGACTTGTAGTGGGCGATGCTCAGCGCGGGCGCGGCAGCGGGCAGCAGCGCGGGCGCAAGCAGCGCAATGAACTCTCTCCGGCCCAGTTCCATCACGGCTTCACCTTGTCCAGAAACGCGGCCGCGTCCGCCGGCGCATGGAGACAAAGTACGGCCAGGCGCCCGCGCGCGAAGAAGATGGCTTCACCGCCCGACTGGGAGTAATACTGACGGAGTTGTTCCACTCTCCGCTCCGCCTCGCGCGCATCCGCCGCCAGCGAAATCACCAGAGTGGTCGCCTCCCCATCGAAGTGGTAAGAGGCTGTCAGCGCAGGCGACAAAAAGTCGTGCCCAGCCGGGGCGCCGACCACGTATTTCTCAGACCGCGCCACGCGGTTCTCGCGGGGAAGCATGTCGAGCAGGGCCGGCAGCGAGCGGTCCCCACCGATGCTCCTCGAGATCGCGTGCGCGAAGTTGTCGAGCGTCGCCGCCGCCCCGTCGCCGAAGGCGGAGAGCCTGACGTAGTAGCGCCCTTGCAGAAAGTTGAGCGTCGATTCGCTGCTGTAACCCTCCGCCCCGATGTCGATGAAGTGGTATTCGGGAGAGTGCTCGGCCGAGTACATGCCGAAAGCCTGGAGCGGGCTGCCCATATCGAATACGTCCACCGTCATGTCGACGCCCGCCCGCTTATACTCGCGATGCGCCATGGCCACCAGCCCGTACTTGAGATAGATATCGGCGCCGCCGTCCATGTACCGGTAGAGGTCGGACGAGTAGAAGCGCGCCGCGTCCCCGCCCTTGGGAAGCAGCGCGGCGAGCCGCATCTTCACTTCGGCCGGAATGGGAGCCTGTTGCGCCCAGAGTGCAACCGCCAGAAACAGACAGGCAATGGGTCCGCGCATTGGTGTCGCTCCAAGACCCCAAAAGACTCTCGACTCCTAATTCTATCATGTAGCGCCGGCGGTCTTGCCGGCTGCCAGTCCAGTAATCGCGCCGTCACCGAATTAGAATGGTGGGGGGATATGCGCATGCAACACTATCACAATTTCATCGACGGCAAATTCGTTCCTTCGAGCGGCGCGGATCGCATCGAAGTGACCAACCCTTCCACGGGGCAGACGATCTGCACCGTGCCGGATAGCAACCGGGCCGACACGGACGCGGCCATCTCGGCGGCCGAAGCGGCCCAAAGCGGCTGGGCCAAACGGCCGGCCATCGAACGCGCCAGGGCGTTGCGCGCGATTGCCGCCAAGATCCGCGAACACGTCGAACCGCTCGCCCGGGTGATCGCCGAGGAGCAGGGCAAGGTTCTGGGCCTGGCCCGCGTCGAAGTCGTCTTCACCGCCGACTACATGGATTACATGGCCGAATGGGCGCGCCGCATCGAGGGAGAGATTCTCGAAAGCGATCGCCCCGGCGAGACCATCTTCCTGTTCCGCCCGCCGATCGGTGTCATCGGCGGCATCCTCCCCTGGAATTTCCCGTTCTTTCTGATCGCGCGCAAGGTTGCCCCAGCCCTTGTCACTGGCAACACCATCGTGATCAAGCCCAGCAGGGAAACACCCCACAACGCCGTCAAGTTTTGCGAACTGGTGGCGGAAACGGACCTGCCCCCGGGCGTCATCAACATCGTCCACGGCCGCGGTTCCTCCGTCGGCTTGGCCCTTGCTTCCGACCCGCGCATCGGCATGGTCAGCCTAACGGGCAGTGTCGAGACGGGCTCCGCCATCATGGCGGCGGCTGCCCCCAACATTACGAAGGTGAGCCTCGAGCTAGGCGGAAAGGCGCCCGCCATCGTCATGGCCGATGCCGATATGGCGCTCGCCGTCGAAGCCGTCAAGGCTTCCCGCGTCATCAACAGCGGCCAGGTCTGCAACTGCGCCGAGCGCGTGTACGTCCAGCGCGGCGTCGCCGACGAGTTCGTGGACAAGCTGACCGCCGCCATGAAGGCTTCCCGCTTCGGCGACCCGCTGGCCGATGAATCCGTCGACTACGGCCCGCTCATCAACCAGGCGGGCTTCCGGAAAGTCGATGCGCTGGTGCGCGGCGCGGTGGCGGCCGGCGCTACCCTCACCACCGGAGGCGGCCGCGGCGCGGGCGAGGGCGGCTACTTCTACCAGCCCACGGTGCTCGCCGGGTGCCGCCAGGAAATGGAGGTTATCCAACGCGAGATCTTCGGTCCGGTGATTCCGGTTGTGACCGTCGACGACTTGGACGAAGCCATTGCCTGCGCCAACGATTCCGACTTCGGGCTGACCTCATCCATTTATACGCGCGACCTCGACGTGGCCCTCAGGGCCTGCCGCGAGATCCGTTTCGGCGAGACCTATATCAACCGCGAGAACTTCGAAGCCATGCAGGGCTTCCACGCCGGCTGGCGCAAGAGCGGCATCGGCGGCGCGGATGGCAAACACGGCCTGTATGAGTTCACGCAAACCCACGTCGTGTACATCCAACGGCGTTAGCCGGCGAATCCCGCCTCACCCCCGCTGGTGCACGCCCGCCCGGATCTTCGCATCGTGGATGCCGAGGATGGCTTCCATGGTTTGATCGGGCCGTCAGTCCACAGGGTGATGCGATCCGATCGACAACCACGGTCGTGTTGGACAGCAAGCGCCGGGGCTTCTAGTGGACGGCCCAGTCGGAAATCGAGGCTCCCGGTCTCTAACTCCGCGTCCTGCTGGGAACGGGAGTAGAATGAGTAACAGCCATGGACTCTGTCGGGTTGGATCGGCGCGCTTTTCGAGTGGACTCTCTTTGCGACGAGTCTGACGAAAAGGCGTATTGGAAGTCCAAGACACCCCTGGAACGGTTGGAAAACCTCGAGTTCATGCGGCAGGTCAACTATGGCTACGATCCTGCTACCGCCCGACTTCAAAGAGTTCTTGAGGTTGTTGAACTCGCATGAAGTCGAGTACCTGGTCATTGGCGGCTATGCCGTGAACTACCACGGCTATCCGCGCGCCACCGGTGACATCGACATCTGGATGGGTATCGGCGCCGGCAACGCGGAGAAGATGGCCGCGGTGTTGCGGGAGTTCGGATTCCCCCGAGCGGCGCCGGAACTGTTCACAGAACCAGGCAAGGTTGTTCGGATGGGACTGCCTCCCCTTCGAATCGAGGTTCTTACATCGATTTCGGGTGTCGAGTTCCCGCAGTGCTTTCGGAACCGTGTCATCGCCGACATGGGAGGAGTCCCGGTCAACCTGATCGGCATGGAGGATCTGAGAGCCAACAAGAAGGCCAGCGGCCGGTTGAGGGACCTCGCCGATCTGGAGCAGTTGGACTAAAAACCCTCCCTCACCACCGCTGGTCGACGCCCGCACTGATCTTCGCGTCATAGATGCCGCGGATGGCCTCCATGGTTTGATCGGGGAGCGGCGGCAGATCCGATGCCGCGCAGTTGTCCGCCACCTGCGAGGGGCGCTTGGCGCCGGGGATGGCGCACGTGACGGCGTCGAACATCAGAGTCCAGCGTAGGGCGAACTGCGCCATACTGGCGCCCGGCGGCAGCCATTTCCGCATCTCTTCGACGGCTTCCAGCGCGGTCTCGTAATCCACTCCGGAGAAGGTTTCGCCCACGTCGAACGCCTCGCCATGGCGGTTGAAGTTGCGATGATCGTCGGCGGCGAATTGCGAATTGCGCGTGAGCTTGCCGGTGAGCATGCCGCTCGCCAGGGGAACACGCGCCAGAATTCCAACCTGCTTTTTCTGAGCTTGCTCGAAGAACAGGTCGGCGGGCCGGAGGCGGAAACAATTGAAGATGATCTGCACCGTCTGGACGTTGGGAAACTCGATGGCCTTCAGAGCTTCCTCGACGCGTTCGACGCTCACGCCGTAGTAACGGACCTTGCCCGCCTCCACCAGGCGGTCGAGCGCGCCGAACACCTCGGGCGTGTAGTAGACATCGGTGGGCGGGCAGTGCAACTGCACCAGGTCGAGACAATCGGTCGCCAGGTTCTTGAGGCTGTCTTCGACGAACGCCGCCAGGTTCTTCTCGTTGTAGCCGCCGGCGGTGTGCGGCTCCAGGCGGCGGCCGGCTTTAGTGGCGACGACGATCTCTTCCTTACGCTCGCGCTTGAGTTGCGCGATGAGGCGCTCGCTGTGGCCCATGCCGTAGACGTCGGCGGTGTCGATGAAGTTCACGCCGCAATCGATGGCCTTCGCGAGCGCGGCGAGAGATTCGGCGTCGTCCACGCTGCCCCAGGCGCTGCCAATGGCCCAAGCGCCAAAACTGATCTCGGAGACCTTCCAGCCGGTCCGGCCCAGCGGTCGATAGTGCATCAGTCCCAACTTACCGCGTTTCAAAACAACGCGGCGCAAGGGCGAGGGGGTACCCTCTGGGTCCCTCGCCCCTACAACGGTGCGGTGTAGGGGCCGGGCATGCCCGGCCTCGCCCGGCGCTACGCGAAGGGGTTTTCGTCGGCGCTGGGGCCGTAGATGGAGGGAACCGGCACATCCAGCAGGCGCAGGTAGACGGTGAGCTGGCCGCGGTGGTGGTAGAGATGGTTGAGCAGAATCGAGCGGTACACGCCGATGCGCGGAACGGTCATGATGGGGTTGCCGCCCATATTAAAGGACCAGTCCTTCATCATGGCGGCGTCGTCGGTGGCGGCCAGGTCGGCCTTCGCCTGGGCTACGCTTCGATCGAAGGCGGCGAGGATGGCGGCCGTGCTTTCCACTGCGGGCGGTTCGGAGAAATTCGCTACGTCGTAGCTGTCAAGCCTTGCCATGCCGGAGATAGAACCGGGTATGGTGGCGACGTGTAGGGCGAGTCGGCCCAGGGTCATGGACTTGACGTGCGGTTTCCAGGTGAGCTTGTCGTCGGGAACGCGCTCCAGCACCCTGCGCGTGGTCTTGGCTTCTCGTTCGAGTTCCGAAATGAGCATATCGGCGATCGGCATGAGTGAACACTCCTTCCGAAAATGATATCAGACCGGCCGCCATGCTAACTTGAGAATTCATGGTCACTGAATGGACGCCGGATTCCTGGCGCAGGCGCCCCATCCTGCAACAGCCGGAGTACCCCGACACCACCGCACTGGAGCGGACGCTCGACGAACTGCGGCGGCTGCCGCCCCTGGTGACGAGCTGGGAGATCCTCGACCTGCGGGAGCAACTGGCGGAAGCCGCCGCCGGGCGCCGCTTCGTCCTCGAAGGCGGCGATTGCGCCGAGCGTTTCGACGGCTGCACTTCCCCCCGCATCACCAACGCGCTGAAGGTCCTCTTGCAGATGAGCCTGGTGCTGGTGGTGGGCGCGAAAAGGCCGGTGACGCGCATCGGCCGGTTCGCCGGCCAATATGCCAAACCGCGTTCGGAGGAGTACGAGACGCGCGGCGGGGTGCGGCTGCCTTCCTACCGCGGCGACATCGTCAACCGCGCCGAATTTACGCCCGAAGCGCGCACGCCCGATCCGCAGCTCCTGTTACGCGGCTATGAACGCGCGGCGCTGACGCTGAATTTCATTCGCGCGCTGGTCAAAGGCGGTTTCGCCGACCTGCACCATCCCGAGTACTTTGACCTGGACTGGGTGCGGCATTCGCCGCTGGCCGAAGAGTATCACCGCATGGCGGCGACCATCGGCGAGGCGTTGCGTTTCATGGAAAACGTGATGGGAGTGCGGGCGGGCGAGTCGGACCGCATCGATTTCTTCACCGCGCACGAGGCGCTGCACCTGGGCTACGAGTCGGCCCAGACCCGAATGGTGCCGCGCCGCCCCGGCTGGTTCAATCTCTCCACGCACTACCCGTGGGTGGGCCTCCGCACCAACCAACCGGAGGGCGCGCACATCGAATACCTGCGCGGCATCGAGAACCCCGTGGGCGTGAAAGTGGGCGCTCCGGCCACCAGAGATCAGGTGGCGCGGTGGCTCGATATTCTGGATCCGCGGCGGATGCCGGGGCGGCTGTCGCTGATCCATCGCTTCGGCGCGGGCCGCATCGCCGGTGAGCTGCCCGGGCTCATCGAGAGCGTGCGCGCCGAAGGCGGGAAGGTCGTGTGGATCTGCGACGCCATGCACGGCAACACCCAGTTGACCTCCGGCGGCACGAAGACGCGCCGCTTCGAGGACATCCGTTCGGAAGTCGAGCAGGCCTTCGACATTCACCGGGAGATGGGCCAGGTGTTGGGCGGCGTCCACCTCGAAATGACCGGCGAGGACGTCACCGAATGCACCGGCGGCGCACGGGGCCTGAGCGAAAAGGACCTGACGCGGGCCTACGATTCCGAGGTGGACCCGCGTCTCAACTACGAGCAATCGCTCGAGCTGGCTTTCCTGATCGCCCGCAAGATGCAGAACGGCGCAGGTGGGCGATAATATCGGGCTGCTATCCAAGGTCAACTTGTCCAGAGCGGGAGCCAGGCGCTAGCTTCCAATTAACGTTCCTTTCTACTGACCTCGGGCCCGTTTGGCGGCGATCCTCCGGCGGGCCCACCCGGAAGCCGGGGAAGGCGGCCAGGCGCACTTTTGTTTCCGCAAAAAACATGAGATTCTGGAATCAGCCCGGCACCATTTCATAGACGTGGCCCAATGTATGCCGGGCCGGGAAGGCGCCTATGTTTCCAGAGTTCTTACTCCCCGAAACGACGGTTCGCGAAGCCGGAGCCGGGCCGGAAATCAGCCTGGGCACTCAGCAGGGTGAAGCGCTGATCCTCACCCTCGGCATCACGCGGATCGTCGAACAGGAAAGCCTCGACCTCTCAGTCTGGGGCTCGGCGGACGGGTCGGATTGGGGCGCCAGGCCGTTGGTGTCATTTCCGCAGAAGTTCTACTGCGGCACCTACCAGATGTCGATCGACCTCTCGCAGCATCCGGACGTGAAGTACCTGCGGGCGAAATGGCAGGTGAATCGCTGGGGCAAAGGCGATTCCAAGCCGCTGTTTGGCCTCTACCTGTTCATGCAGGCCAGGGAACGCCGGATGGCGGCCGTCAGCGCCTGATCAATCCAGCGCCTTTTTGTGCATCGTTAACAGCAAGACAACCGGCGTGTGCGCGGCGATTCCGTGCTGAAGTTTGGGCGGCATATGTACGAAGCACCCCGCGCCGACCTCGCGGACGTCCTCTCCGAGCGTCAGTTGGGCCTCGCCGCGGACGAAGTACAGGGACGCGGCCATGGGCGCCGTATGCGCCGAAAGCTCCTGTCCGGGCGCGAAACCGAAGATCACGACCTTCAGATGATCGTCGTTGTACAGGGTGCGGCTGAGGATGCCGTTTTCCGGGATTTGCACCTCGGCTTCCAGGTTAGGGTAGATGGCGTAGCTCACAATACCAATGTACCCTCATGTAGCGCCGGCGGTCTTGCGTGTGCCCCGAAGGGGCTGGTTACCAGTGGGGGAAGGACCCACTCGAACAGTTGATGGTTGGATTCGACATCTGGCGAGCAGCCCGCTCTGGAAACGGGGCGGGTCGCGTATATGCTGGCGAAGTCCAACGAGGGCGCGCCGGGAGTGGATGGGGAGAGCTTCGAGGCCATCGAGTCGAGAGGACCAGCGGGACTGAGGGAATGGTTGAACGGCCTCGGGAAGGAACTACACGACAAAACGTACAAACCGGGGTACCCTCTGGGTCGCGTGCGAAGGGTGATGATCCCGAAGCCGGGGGCGGAGAGCGGGCGCTTGGAATCCCGACCATACGGGATCGGGTGGCGCAAACCGTTGTAAAGCTGATTATGGAACCGATCTTCGAGGCGGATTTGGAGCCGAATGCTTTCGGCTACCGTCCGAACCGGAGTGCGCAGGATGCGATCCAGAAGGTGGATGAACTGCTGCATCAGGGCTACACGGACACGTTTGCGTGCGTGCCGCATCGTTGACGCGGATCTGTCGAAATACTTGGATACGGCTTCATACTGCCCCCTGGTTCATGAAAGCTGCTCAAAATGGCTCCGGCTGCTGATCGACCACTTTGATTCGCAAGCCTTTGCGCCGGCCTTGCCTCACCAGCACGGCTTCCAGTTCGCCGCGCTTTACACGCTGCAACGCGGTCTGTCGCGACCCGCCGAGTTTCATGGTGGTCTCCAGCATGGGCAGGTACTCCAGCGGCGCCTCTTGCACGATACGGGCCCGCAGTTCATCGGTGATCCGAATCTGCCACGGCGCACCGGGCGTCACTTGCTCACCAGCGATGAAACCGTCCGCCAGCCAGCGGTGAATGCTGGACGTATTCATGCCCAGGATCTGCGCCGCCTTGCGGATGGAACCCAACTCCCCGCTGGGCGGATTGGCCGGTGGTTGAAAACGAGGGATGTTGCGATAGCGCCGAAGGCTGCCGACCTGGTTGGTGGTGAAGCGCTCTCCGGTGGCAGTCTTGCGTTTTTGCCGATTGAGGATTCCGGCGATGACTTCATCCGGATACAGAACGGTCAGGCGACGCAGCAGCGAAATTGTGTCTTCGTCGGTGCGCGGTCCCTTGGGCTTGAAACGCGGGACCGGAACATCCAGTGTGGTGATTGCTCCGCCGCGCCAGCGCAGCGTCAGATGGGCGTGACCTTCGGCTCGCTTGAGATTCAGGAGCACTTCTTCCAGTAGCGTGCGCAGCAGTTCCTTGCGATCGCGATCGGTGGTGGTCGTCGCGGCCCAGACCCGACCAATATCGGAGCCGAGAATCTGAATATGTTGGAGCTGCTCCGGGCTGAGCGTGCTGGGCCGCTGTTGCTCCCAGAGGCGCAGTTCCGCTTCGGCCGCAGCCAGATCGCGAAGCCGGTTCTCCCATTCCGTTTCCAGGCCGCGGGCCACGAGTCGATTCTCGGGGTCCACGGTTCGGTAGCGGCGTTCGGCGCGTTCGGCTTCGTACCGCGTACGTTCCACCTCCAAACGCCATTGCGACAAAGCCGCGTCGTGGTTGGCTTGGAGTTGTTCGACAGTGAGCCGCATCGCCTCCACGGCGGCCGGTGTGACCGCTTCGAGAAGGGCATGGGCCACGGCTTGCTCGATCGCCAGACTGCCGACGTTGAGGCAGTATACGCCGCGTCCATTATCCAGATCTTTGCCGGCACAGTGGTAGCCGGGAGTCGAGTTCCGGCCGCGATAGTGAGTGTGCAACCGCCGGCCGCAATGGCCACAGGTGGCGATGCCCTGTAACAACGCCGAGCCCTCTCTCACCGCGCTCCCCGACTGATGGGCTTGCGGCCGGGTGTTGGAATCGAGCCGCGCCTGGTTGGCCTGGAAGGTTGCCCAATCAATGAAGCCGGGGGGGTCTTGGATGAGAACGGCCCACTGCTCCATGGGCAGATGCCGAATCCGTTTCCTGACAGCACCGTGTTCATCGACGTAGCGTTCGTACCTAGTCTTACCGTAGGTGGAAGTGCCAGCATACACCGGATTGGTGAGAATGTGGTGGAGTGCGGTGTAAGTCGGAGTGACCCAGCGGATCGGACCAGCTAGACCGGCGGGCGTAGTTTGCAGCGGGAAAGACAGACCTTCGGAGCGGAACCAGAGCCACACACGACGTGCCGAACCAAACTCGGCGAAGCGCTCGAAGACGGTGCAGATGGCGCCGGTAACGGCCTCATCTGGATGAAACAGGACCTCCCCATCCTGTTCTCCCCAAACGAAGCCCACGGGCAAGCCGCGGCGCAGTTCCCCGCGAGCAGCCTTGTTGCCGATGCCTCCGTCCAGCCGTGCGCGAATGATGTGCAACTCCGCTTCGCTCCTGGTGCCCTTCAGACCCAGCAGCAGGCGATCGTTGCACAGCGCCGGATGGTAGACACCGTCGCTGTCGCCAATGAGAGTATCGGTGATGCCGCACAACTCGAGCAAGCGATACCAGTCTTGGTGGTGTCTCCCGGGGATTGGCCGTTTTCGAGTGCGGTCAAAGACACCGGCGGCCAAGACCGCCGGCGCTACCTACACCGCCAGTTGGCCGTGATACAGCATCTCTTTGGGGTCGAACTTCGCCCGGATGACCAGCCGCCCCAGCGTGGTGGAGAATAACACTTCCTTATCGTCCTTGGTGAGGGTCAGCGAATTCTTGGAAAACCCGAACAGCAGGTTGGAGTTCGAACTGGTCTGCTGTTGGACGATGCCGGCCTGGGCCAGTTCCTTGCCTTTCGGCTGGAGAGTGGTGAACTGCTTCAAGTTGTCGAGCGCGTCATCCTGCGAGCGCCGCGGAGGATTGTCTCCCTCCTCGTCCTGGTAGCGGCGCGGGCTGGCTGGCAGCGGAAACCCGATCACGGCAATCACGTAATGGTTCGCAAACACATCCGGCAACGGCGTCTTGAGCGCATCCAGAACCGGCTGGGCGCTTTCCCACCGAACCGTGCCCTTGTAAAGCGTCCCGCGCTGCTGGCCGCGTCCGCCCCCCTGATTGCCGCCCATGCGCCGGCCGCCCCCGCCCATGCCGATGCCGCCGATGCCCGGGATTCCGATCCGCGGCATCCCCATCCCGCCGCCGTTGGGTGAACCGGTCTGCGATCCGTACCCCCCTTCCGGCGCCGCGCCTTGCGCCGACACTTCCTTGGCCCACGGCGATTTCGTGGTCAGTTTGTCGATCTCTTCGGAGGTCCAATCCCCCGGCGCCTTCTTGTCCCAGAACTCCGATGCATGAAGCGGCCGCCAAGCCGCCAGGCCGCCTCCCACCAGCATCAACACGTGCCTCCGGCTCAGAATCAGTTCAGACATAGACATTCTCCAACAATCACATAGACGCGACACTCTGGCGTCCTCGTTACCACATTTCTTTGGTGGGGCATGCTTTAGCTTGCCAGGCTCTTCGCCATCCGCCACCCGTCTCCTCCGTCTTCGTAATACCGCGGCACTCTTCTCACTTTCTCAAAGCCGTACCGCTCATAGAACGCGCGCGCCCGATCGTTGGCCGCCCTGACCATCAGGCCGATGCGTGCGATGCCGCGCCGCCGCAGTCTTCGCAACGTGCTCTCCATCAGCGCCGAAGCCGCGCCCATGCGGCGCGCCGCCGGGTCCACCGCTACCGAGACCAGTTCCGCCTGCTCCCCGCGGATGCAAGTGACCATATACCCCTGGACTGTTCGGCCGTGCTCCGCGACCAGAAACAGCTCACCGCATTCGCGGAAGAACTCTGCAAACAAGTTGCGATCGTATGCCTCGTCGCCGAAACTGGCGAGCTCGATCTCCATGATGCGGTTCAAGTCCGCCACGCGCAGGCGCCGAACCGTGTGTGCCGGGGGTCTCTTGACAATCATTTCAGACTCCGGCATACTTGAACCAAGATGCAACTGTGTGGCAACAATGTCCAACCGGGAACCTCCTCTAAGACCCTCGTCGACCTCCGCCGCGGCGATGCCGCCACCCTCGACCACATCGACCTCCCCGGCAAGGACGCCCGCCGTCTCATGGAACTCGGCTTTCTGCCCGGCGCCCGCATCACCGCCGGCCACAGCGCTCCCGGCGGCGATCCGCGCGTCTTCCAGGTGGACGGTTCGGAAGTCGCTCTGCGGCGCGAAACCGCCCGTCGCCTCAAGGTCCGGCTCGACAAGACCCTCCAGACTTCGGGGATGCCATGAGCGATTGCGGCGACTGCCACGGTTGTGGCGCCGCGACGGTCGTCGAATTCCCAGGGCCGCTGGCCTCTCCCAAAATCGTTGCCCTGGCCGGCCCGCCGAATTCCGGAAAGACCACGCTCTTTAACCGCCTCACCGGCCTGCGCCAGAAGGTCGCCAACTTCCCCGGCGTCACCGTCGAACAGCATACGGGCATCGCCGAACTTCCCGACGGCCGCGCCGTCCGGATCATCGATCTCCCCGGCATCTACAGCCTCTCGCCGCAATCCGAGGACGAACAGGTCGCCCACGACGTGCTCACCGGCGAGCGCTCCGACACGCCCCGGCCCGAGGCCATCTTGCTGGTGCTGGATTCCACCAACCTTGGCCGTCACCTCATGCTGGCGGCGCCCATCCTGGCTCTGGGCGTGCCCACTCTCATCATTCTGAACATGGCGGACGACCTCCGCAACCGCGGCGGCCACGTGGATACACGCCAGCTTTCGGCGCAGCTCGGCGCGCCCGTGGCTCTGGTCAGCGCGCGGCAGGGCGAAGGCATCGACGAGGTGTTCGAATTCCTTGCCAACGCCATGCCGGCGCCCGCGCCCATGGAACTGCCCGTCCTCCACGACGTGCCCAAGTGCCGCGAGTGGGCCGGCCGGGTCGGCCGCCAGGCATCCTACCGGCCGCCCGTTCCGCCCAAGTGGACGCGCCGCCTCGATTCGGTGTTTCTCCATCCCGTGGCCGGCCCGCTGGTGTTTGCCGTGGTGGTGGTTGCGGTCTTCCAAACCATCTTTACCGCGGCCGTTCCACTCATGGATGGGCTGCGCTGGCTGTTCGATGTTTCGGGCCAGTGGGTGGCGGCTACGCTTCCCGCTTCCCTCTTCCGCTCGCTGCTGGTCGAGGGCGTGTGGAGTGGTGTGGGCTCGGTGGTGGTCTTCCTGCCGCAGGTCCTGTTCCTGTTTCTCTTCATCGGAATTCTGGAAGATTCCGGCTACCTGGCCCGCGCCGCGCTCATCGCCGACCGCACCATGGCCCGGGTCGGCCTCCAGGGCAAGTCCTTCATCCCGCTGCTCTCGGCTTACGCTTGCGCGGTGCCCGCCATCCTTTCGACCCGCACCATCGAAAACAAGCGCGACCGTTTCGCCACCATCCTGATCGCGCCCTTCATGACCTGCTCGGCGCGCCTCCCCGTCTACACCTTGATCATAGCGGCCTTCCTTCCCAACCGCCCGGTACTGGGGCCGTTTCTGGGCGCGCGCGCCGCCGCCCTGCTCGGCCTTTACGTGTTAGGTTTCGTCGCCGCGGTGGTCACCGCGCGAGTGCTGAAGTCGTCCATTTTGAAGAGCGGCCACACGCCGTTTCTGCTGGAGATGCCCTCCTACCGCTGGCCTACGCTCCAATCCATCGGTCTGCGCCTGTTCGACCGCGCCAAGGTCTTCCTGCGCCGCGCCGGCACCGTGATCCTGCTGGTCACGGTGGTCCTCTGGATCACGGCCCACCTGCCACCCGTCAACGGAAAGGCCCCGGCCATTCAAAACAGCCTAGCCGGCACCATCGGCCGCACCCTCGAGCCGGTCATCAAGCCGCTCGGTTTCAACTGGAAAATCGGAATCGGGCTGATTACGTCTTTGGCCGCGCGCGAGACCATCATCGGAACCCTCGGAGCGATCTACGGCATGGATCCCGCATCGCATAAGCTCGATTTGCAGAAGGCGCTCCAGCATGATCTTACGCCCGGCGGCGCCGTGGCTCTGCTGATCTTCTTTGCGTTCGCCATGCAGTGCATTTCCACCATAGCGGTGGTGCGCCGCGAGACCGGCGGATGGAAGTGGCCCATCCTGCAATTCACTTACATGGGCGTGCTGGCATACGGGGGCGCGTTCCTCGCCGCGCATTTGATCAGGTAGTTGTGGGGCAGGTTTTTAACCTGCGGCGGGTTTGTAACCCGCCTGCGCCCGTTCCGCTACTCCGCCGCTTCCTCAAACACGCTGGTGAAGAAACCCCGCGCGTCCGGCGAGCAGCCGATGTGCAGTCTGTCCATGCCCTCTTCGACGAAGCCCAGGTATCCGTCCCAACCCAGATCGTTCAGCACGAATCGCAGGCACTCCAGCTCGCCCGGGGGCAAACCCGCATAGTCGATGTCGAACACCTGCCCCGAGCAGTGCGCAAGCGCTTCCGGCTTCGCCGATTGTTGCGCGTAATCTTCCGGCTCCACCAGAGCCGCGACTTCCAGCGGCTGGAACTGCGCCTCGTTCCCGGCCAGCTCCCCGTACAAACGCCGCGTCTCGAACGCAATGTACACCAACGTGCCGATGGCCGCCGGCGAGGCCTTCGAGAAGTCTTCGCGAATCGACGGATCGTCCGCCGCGATCCCGAGCGAATAGCCGAAGTAGTCCGGCCGGTCGAACGCCTTTACCAGCCGGTTCCCCATGTCGCCGTGAATGTCGTCGCGGCTATGAAACACCAGGTCGTCCTGCTTGAGCCAGACCGAAAGCCGGTGCGGCGCGCGCTTCGCCAACTGGCTCTTGTACTGTTCCGCCAGCGAGAGAAATGCGGCCGGATCGCGCCGGTCGAGAGCCAGCAACTGCTCCGCCCGCTCCACGCGGAACCAGTAAGTGGGCGAGTAGTCGCGCTGCATCTGCTGCCCGATGGCCTGGTACAACTCCGGGTTCCACACCGGGCTGCACGAAAAGAACATTCGCGCCACCGTCACCTGGCCTTGCGGGATGCCGCGCGCGCGCCGCGTCAACTCTTGCATCTCCGCCACGCATCCCTCGCCGCAGTGGTAGGCGAAAATGGCCCAGTCGCGCCCGCCGAACTTTCGCTCCATGCCCGCCAGGTATTTCGCCGCCGCCGGTATGGCGCGGCCGGGAACCAGGCGATCGTCGCGCAGCGTCACCTGGTACGGTGTCTTGTGAATCGCAATTCGGTACCTCGGCTTCTTGCTCTTGCTGTTGACCGGAACTCTTTCGCGCGTGATCTTGTAGCGTGTGCCATGCACCACCTTCAGCCCCATGCTGCGCGCGGTGGCTTCCGAAATCTGCATGATGCCTTTTGGGCCGTCGGGGCTCTCGGCCTTGGCGTCGCCCCAGCTCTCCAGGTACGCCACGGCTCCAATCAGCTCCGCCGGTATCCCGCTGCGCTGCGACGCCGACCGGAAAAGCGCCTGGAGACTGGGGCTCAAGATGCGCCTGGCCCCGGCCACCGCCTGCGGCTCGCGCATGATGACGAAGGTCTGCGATTGAATCATGCGGTCCGTGCGGGCCTCGAGCAGTTCGCTCGAGATGTCGTCGCGCGCCACGCCGATCCCGGACACGCGGTGCTCCGGAACGAAATGCCCGGCAGCGCCGGCCCGCCCCATCGGCGCCAGGGTCAGGAACAAAAGGACCGCGAATCTCATCTCGCTGTTCACCAGTGTATCTGGCTTTGTGGGGCAGATTTTCAGGGGCACCCTCTGGGTCCGGCGGATTGCCAATCCGCCAAGTTTTCAATTCGCGCGCACTTCCCCAATCCCCCCACCAGCCATTTCCCACTCGTCCGCGCCAAGTGCTAAAACCGGGTGTAGAGGACCGGCATGAAAATCGTCTCTTTGGAAGCGCTCATCATTCGGATCCCGCGAAACCAGCGCGGCGCAGACTGGCTGGAAACCTTGCTGGCGCGCGTCACCACGGATTCCGGCCTGACGGGCTGGGGCGAATCGCAGGCTCTCGCCGCCCCAGAAGTCGCCGGCGCTATCATTCATTCCATTTTGAAACCGGCGCTCAAAGGAAAAGAATTCGGCGGAACCGGCCTGGAGATTGAAACGCTCTGGGACGCCATGTTCGGCCAGATGCGGGTGAGCGGCCAGACCGGCGGCTTCATGCTCGACGCCATCGCCGCCGTCGATATCGCTCTGTGGGACCTGGCCGGCAAGATCCAGCGCACCCCCATCGCCGCTTTGATTTCCGGCCGCGCCGCCAAGCCGCGGCTGGCCTGCTACGTCAACTATCTGGCGGGCGACACCCGCGCCGAACGGCTCAAGCTCGCGTGGACCTGTCGGAAGGCGGGCTGCCGCCGATTCAAGATCTTCTACGATGCCAGCCAGCGCGAGCTCTTCGAGTGCTACGACGCGCTGGCCGGCATCTGCGGCCCGGAAAACATCGCGGTGGACGCGCAGTGGCGGCTCGATCCGAAAACCGCTCCGGCGTTCGGCGCGGAGCTGGACCGCCGCGGCGCGCTCTGGCTGGAGTGCCCATTCCCTCCCCAGGACGTGGCACATCACGCCGCCCTCGCCGCCCGCATTCGCACGCCGCTGGCCATCGGCGAAAGTTATCGCACGCATTTTGAGATGGCCCCATTTTTCCGCGCCGCCGCCATGCGCATCGTCCAGCCCGACCTGGGCCGCTGCGGCATCACCGGAGCGCTGCGCATCGCGCACGCCGCCCAACGCGCCGGCATGGAGGTTGTGCCGCATCTCGCGCCCGCCCTCGGCCCTCTGCTCTTCGCCACTTTGCAGTTCGCCGCCGCCACGCCCAATTGCCGCATGGTGCCCCACACGCCGGGGCTGGTGGAGACGGCCGGCGAGTACTCCACCTCGCCCGTGGCGTTCCGCAATGGCCATTACACGGTGCCCACAGCGCCCGGCCTGGGCATCGACGTGGCCGAGCCCGAAGTCCGCCTGGTGGAAGTCGCGTAACGCCGCCGCTCGAACTCTCAGCCGAGCGACCCAAGCTGCGCCGGTAGTGCCCGGACGTCCAAGGGAACACCTTTGCGTTCGTCGCGCACCAGCGAAATCGCGCCGGCCGCGCATGACACCTCGCACACGCCGCATCCCATGCACAGCTCCCAGTCACGCGTGATTCCGCCATCGTTCATCGAGAGGGCGCCAAAAGGGCACGCCACCACGCAGGCGTCGCAATTCGCGCAGAGGGCGGCATCGATCTCCGCCACGTAGCCGGAACCGGCCATCATCCGCACTCCCTGCCGCATCTTCTCGATGCCTCCGCAGCAGCACTTGCAGCAATTGCAAATGGCATAGAAGCGATTCAGCATGGCATCCTTGAACCACGCCGAGTGCACGTGCCCGCGCATATGCTCCGCTTCTAGCAACTCCAGCGCCTCGGCTTGCGTGAGCCGGCGGGCGTCGTTCGGGTGGTGCTCCAGGGTAAAATCCGTGAACGGCTTGCCGACCGCCATGCACACCTGGGTGGGGCTGCAATGCGTGGGGCGCACGTGGCGGCAGACGCACTCGAACGCCACCACGTCCGGTGGCCCATGTAGCACGATGTTACGGGCCACCGGGAAGGGCACGATCTGCTCCAGATCCTGGAGCGGAATCTCGCGGTTCAGCGTGATGATCTCCCGCGCGTGCTCGTGCGTAAGCACCTTGCCATGGTAGTGCTCGGCCAGCCAGCCGGCCCCCCGGGCGAATGTCCGCGAGGTGCGCGGATCCGGAAGCCGGACAAGCGTCCCGATATAGACCCGAATCCAGCGGAGATAGACGTACCCGTGCAGCGCATTCAGTCCGAAACCGGACTGGCGCAGGAATTCCCGCGTCGAAGGGCGGAGCCGGCCGCGCTCTCCGCGGAGCCAGAAGAAGAGCAGGGCTGAGAGCGCGGCAGCTACAAGAATGGTGAGCAGCCACAGAGCGGCGCGCAGCATGAGCGATACCTCCGGGGCTCCAGACTAGTAATTACTGCATCGAGATGCGATGTGCGACCCCGGAATCGACTACTGCGCCGGTCGGAGCGCCAGGGGCGGTGCCCAGCCAGATCATGTGGAGTTCCAGCGCCTGTGGCATCAACTGCGGCCCCTCTTGCTTCACCACTGGAACCATGAGACGCGTGATCGGCCCGATGGGAGGAACGCTTGGGGGTAACTCGTTAATCTTCAAGGAAAAGCTCGCCTGGACCGTACAGTCTGGCTGAACTGAATACTTCTTGTTGACGATTGAGGCGCTCATCTGGTTCCCGCCGCCATTGAACGAAATCGAACCGCCTCCACCCCCAACGCCGTCGAGGGTCTCGGTGCCCACCCAGGACATCGGGATGAATCCCGCCGGCAGGGGCGGCAACCCCGGGATGCCCGCCAGAAACTTCGACAGGTCGATCCAGCCGCTGCCAGACATCGTGTAGGTGCCGCGAAGATCATAATTGGTCAGGTTGCTGCAATTCTGCGCTCTGACTACCGGTGAAATCGCCAGAAGGCTGACGACGAACATTGCTACAGGAACAATTCGCTTCATAACTTCTATCTCCTTTTTCTCACTGTTTGCGAGATCCTTGTCTTCACATTCATAGGTTGCGATAATCGGATCGGCTGGTCCATGAAATCAGCCTGAAGAATGCCTGAATCCTCGCTGAAGACTGGTGAGCCGGCGGTGGCGGAACGCTATCGGCTTCGAGATCTTGTGGTGGACGTCGGCGCGGCAGTCGTGAAGCGCGGCGAGGAAACCCTGGCCTTGTCGCCCCTCACCTTCGACTTGCTGGTGGCCCTGGTCCGGCGCGCGCCACAAGCCGTTCGACGCCAGGAGTTATTGGAGACGGTCTGGCCGCACGAGTTCGTCAACGAGGATACTCTCTGGCAGCGCGTGCGGCTGTTGCG
>JBAWDI010000629.1:0-4016 GCA_049590695.1 Bryobacteraceae bacterium | reverse complement strand
GCCTTCCTCAGCGCCCGCATGGTTGCACGGGCCGGCCTCCGCGGCGCCCAAAACGCGGCCGCTCTCGTCACCGATCAGCACGGTGGTGCTGGATTGTCCACCGTCCACTCCCAGAAACAGTCTCATGGCAATTGATAGAGCCTCGCTCCTCTATATTCGCCCACCTGGCGGATACCCCATAGGCCGGCATTGCGCTGAAGGTCGTCCGCGCCGAATTCGCCGTCGAAGACCAGCAGGTAATCGATGCCACGGCGCTTCAGTTCTTCCGCCGCCGCGCGGCGCAGGCCCGGCGGAACAGGTGCATCGCTGGCCCGCGCCCCGGCGGCCAGAAGCTTCCATTGGCCGGAAGCGTCCTGCCCTTCCAGTTTGAGCCGGATGCCCCACTGGTTCGGCGCGGTTTCGATGGAGACGGAGTCGGCTGGTTCCACCTCATTGAAATCCACTTCGACGAACTGGCCGGGACGCAATCGCTCGCCGCATTCCCAAAAGGTGATGGGGTTGCCGTCGAAGGCATCCGCAATGGCCCAAGGGTATGGTTGGGCGTGGATGCGCCAGCGGGAGCGGTTGGCAGGCGGGGTACCCTCTGGGTCCGGCTGCCCCACGAGGAGTTCGTGGACGCTCCACAGGTCGGGGCCGGTGTTGGTTTGGACCACGCGAATGGCTCGGAGCGGCTGCCGTGGGAACGAGAACCGCAAGCGCCAGGTGGGCTCATAATCGGGCGTGAAAGCGGTCCACAGGATCTCGCGGCTCTTGACATTTTCAGACGATTGCTGCGCCACCAGGATGGTTCGCGAGGTGTAGGCGTCGGGGATAGGCGCGAACGCGAAGATGGTGGACCCCGGTGCGGTGGTCCGCTCCACCAGGCGGGCGGCGCCGTACAAGGGCAGGTTGGATTCCAGGTAGGCGTCCTGGGGCTTGATGCGCAGCGCCTCGCGCCAGGGCACCTTGGCGAGGTGCCACGCATCGTAGTGGCAGTACCTGGCGACTACGGAAGGCCAGGAAATGAGCGCGTGCACCAGCGCCACGGCGACCAACACACGGGGTACGCGGCTCAACACCATCGCCATGGCGAGCGCCACGAACGGCAGCGGCGGGATGAGAAAGCGCGTGCCGATGTTGGTGAACCAGGTGGCGCCAAAAACCAGCGCAGCCAGCAGCAATTGCCGTCCCTCGCGGCGGCGCAATGCCAGCAACGCGATGGGCGCGAGCAGAAAGACCGGCCCCAGCAGGCCGGCCAGCGAGCCGTAGGTAGTCACCTGCATGGGAATCTGCCAGCGGCTCTGGAGTCCGTACAGGGCCATGTGATGCCGGTATTCCTGTTCGAAAGCCACCGTTACGTAAGGGTTCGGAAAGAGGCCATTCAGGAACGGCGAGAAGGGGTTGGCCACCCACATCCAGTTCTTGACCATCCAGGGCGCGGCCAGGGCGGCGGACGAGACGGCCACAACGGCCGTTTCGCGGATGCGGCGGCGGCTCTTCCAGGCGACGAATCCGAGTGCATAGACCACCCCCAGACACGCCGTGTACTTGGCCGCGTAGCCGAAACCCGCCACCAAACCGATGGCCACCAGGAGCCTTGGCGCGCGCACGTCTTCCCAGGTTTGCAGCAGGTGAAACAGGGTGAAGGCGATGGCGGCGACGGCGACATCGTTATACGCGCTGGTGCCGTCCACGCCCACTACCGGACTGGCGAATATCAGCAATGCGGCGCAGGCGCCCGCCAGGGGCAATCCCACGCGGCGGCCATAGGCGAACATCTGCCAGACCAGCGCGAGCAGGAAGGCGAAATGCACCATCGCCGCGGCGGAGTGCCGACCGAACGCGAAGGCCCACAGGTAGAGCATTTCGACACCTTGGGACAGGCTGGCGTACATGTTGTTGGCGATCCGGTGGAAACCGTGGTCACGGAGGTAACGGCCCACGAGGGCCAGATGGTAGCGTGAGCCATCGAAGCTGGCTTCCGGCGCCATCGAGTTAAAGAAGTACAGGATGAAGTAGAGGATAAATGCAAGCAAGAGAAGGCGGTTGGATAGATCGCCAGGAACCGCTCTCTTACGTTCGCGGCTCGGAAGGAGGGCACGGGTGCGGGTCGGAAGGAAGAGGGCGGCGGCGCCCAGGACGGCGAAGATCAGCGGGTACGCCAACTGCGCGGCGCACAGGCAGAAGACCGCAACGCTCAACGCCGCAGCGCCGGTGACGAATCGCAGCGCCAGGTCTTCACACGAGTCGCGCAGCAGGGACGCACCCAGCGCGGCGGCCACGGCCACGGTGAACAACGCACCAAACAGGATCGCAAGCGCCTGCAAGATGGAATTGTAGCAGTGGAGCGGAAGACAAGGGCGGCAAATGCAGCCAATCGGGTCTTATACTGGCTCTAACATGCCGATGTACGCCACCTGGCAGTCCCGCCCCGTTTTCATCACCTCCACCTTCCGCGATATGCAGGCCGAGCGCGACTACCTGCGCGGGCGGGTCTTTCCGGAGCTTGAGGAGCGGCTGCGCCGCCGCCACCACTTCCTGGAGCCGATCGACCTGCGGTGGGGCGTCCAGACGATCCCGGTGAGCGAGCAGCACACCAAGGAGTTGCTGATGCTGAAGGTCTGCCTGGCCGAAATCGCGCGCAGCCGGCCGTTCCTCATCGCGCTCGTCGGCGACCGCTACGGCTGGGTTCCGCCGGAAGAGCGCCTGCGCACCGCGACGGCCGAGGCGGGCTACCAAATACTTTTCCCAGAACCTGGAATCGAGCAAGAACTGTGGGGCAGGTTTGCTGGAGTACCCTTTGGGTCCGGCGGGTTGGTAGCCCGTTCGAGTTGCTTGTAAACAGGCCGGCCAGGCACCGGTTGAAAACCGGTGCGCAGGATACAATCCTGCCCCACAGGGACAAGGGCGGCCGGTTTCTGGGCCGGCCGCCCGGGTTGGTGGGCTACCTGGGGATCAACTCTTTTTGGCTGGATGCTCGACTACGAGGTTGTTGGTGACTGGTCCGAAACTCAAGCTGGATGCCGCACGCATGCCGGCGATCTGCTTCTCCATGTCGCTATTCACCATGCCGGTGAGCGTCACGTGCCCGTTCTCGACGATGATGTGAATGGCCGGAACCGCCCCCATCGCATAGGCAGACAGGATGGGATCGCGGTAGATGGCGCTGGCCACCTGCAACCGCAGCCGGTCGTCCATGGACGACAACGGCAGGACCTTGATCTCGTTGGTAACGCTGGCCACGCCCGGGACTTTCCGGACCAGGCGCTCGATATCCTGCTTCTTGAAAGGCTGGCTCACCTCGCCCGTCAGGCTGACATTGCCGCCGGCCACACGGAAACCGATGTCGTCCCAAAGGCTGTACCAGGGGTACATGACAACTTCGTGACGCACGTTCCTGGCGATGTCGGAATCGCTTTGGGGCAGGTTGGCGCTGGCCTTGGTAGAGGCAGCCGCGGCGCCCGCCAGGAGGGCCGCCGCCATCAGGAACCGCCCCAGCAATCTGGTATTCATTGGTTTTTCCCTCCTGCTTGTTAGAACGCAAGAGGGGGCGGCTGGGTGTCGACGATCTTGTAAAAAACCGGTAAACACGGCGGAGGGTCCTACTCATGCCCGGCGCCCGTGATGAGGCGCGCGCCGCGGTTGCGCGTGAGGTAGTTGTACACCCACTCGACGAACACCAGCAAGCGGTTTTCGAATTCCACCAGGTACATCAGATGCACGAATACCCACACGAACCATGCCAGAAAGCCGGCGATGTGGACCGTGCCGAACTGCGCCACGGCCTTGTTGCGGCCTACCGTGGCCAGGTTGCCCTTGTCGAGATAGTGAAACGGCTCGAGCGGCTGGCCGCGCAACTTCCGGCGAATGAGATGGGCCACGTAGCGGCCCTGGGCCATGGCCACGGGTGCGACGCCGGCCAGGGGCTGGCCGCCCTGGTGGCTGAAGTTCGCCAGGTCGCCGATTACGTGGATCTCGGGGTGGCCTGGCAGGCTCAGGTCAGGCTCGACGACCACGCGGCCGGCACGGTCGAGGGG
>JBAWDI010000628.1:0-3231 GCA_049590695.1 Bryobacteraceae bacterium | reverse complement strand
CCCGATGCCTCCTTCAGATCTTCCAGCTCCACCTTCATGTCGTCCATGTGCTGGCAGCGGCGCGCGGGGTCTTTGCGCAGGCAGCGGCGGACCAGCTCATCGAGCCGCCCCGGCACTCCCTCCAGCGGTTTCGGTTCCGTAGTGGCGGCGGCGGTCAGCGCGGCGGTGATGGTTTCGCCCGGGAACGCCCGGCGGCCGCTCAGCAGTTCGTACAGGATGCAGCCGAAGGCGAAGATGTCGCTGCGCGTGTCGGCCGGCTGGCCTTCGATCTGCTCGGGCGCCATGTAGCCGGGCGTGCCGGCCAGGCCAACGTTCTGCGTGGAGACCGGCGCGCCCTCCCGCTCCGCCAGTTTCGCCAGCCCGAAATCCAGCACCTTCACCGATCCCTTCTCCGTCACCAGGACGTTGCCCGGCTTCAGGTCGCGATGCACCACGCCCGCCGCGTGCGCCGCCGCCAGGGCATCGGCCAACTGAATGCCGTACTCCATCGCCTGCTTCACCGGAAGCGGGCCTTTGAGCGGCCGGCCGTCGACCAACTCCATGACCAGGTACGGCGAACCTTCGTGCTCGCCGACCTCATGGAGCGTGGCGATGTGGGGATGGTTCAAGGCCGCCACGGCCCGCGCCTCGCGCTCCCAATGGCGGCTGAACTGGACCTTGATAAATTTGAGGGCGATGCTGCGGCCCAGGCGCGTGTCCTTGGCTTTGTAAACCACGCCCATGCCGCCCTCGCCCAGCTTAGCTTCGATGCGGTAGTGCGCCACCGTGTCGCCGGGCGCCAAGTCGGGGGCCATCGTGAGCAATTTCGCGGCCGGGCTTTGCCAACTCGGCTCTTCGTTCCCCGCCAGCAACCGCTCCACTTCGGTGCGCAGGTCCGCATCCCCGCCGCAGGCCGACTCCAGGAATCGGGGCCGTTCCGATTCCGGAGTCTCCAGCGCCGCGCTGAATAGTTCCTTGATCTGGGACCATCGCGCCGGTGTCACCGTGGTCCTCCCGGACTCAACTGCGATTTCATCCACCCTTTGGCCATGGCCCAGTCCAGCTTGACGGTGCGCGGGGCGATGCCCATGGCCTCAGCCGTCTCTTCCACCGATAGCCCGCCGAAGTAGCGCAACTCCACCACCCGGGCCTGTCGCGGATCGAGTGCCGTGAGCCGGGCCAGGACTTCGTCCACCGCCAGGATTTCCTCGGTCTGGTCGGCGCCGGGACTTTGCCGAAAGATCTCTTCGTTCAACGTGACCGGAATGCCGCGTTTGGCGGCACGGCGCCGCCGCGCGTGATCCACCAGCAACCGGCGCATCAATTGGGCCGACACGCCCAGGAATTGCGCCCGGTTCTGCCAGTCGGCCCGGCTCTGGTCCACCAGGCGGAGGAAAGCCTCGTGCACCAGAGCGGTGGGTTGCAGCGTGTGGCCTACCCGCTCGTCCCGCATTTGGTGGCCGGCGATCCGGCGCAACTCCCGGTAAACCAGCGGCATCAGCCGCTCGAGGGCCTCCTTCCGGCCGAGCTTCAGCTCGCCCAACAGTTCGGTAACTTCTCCGCGAACGTCCGCCACGCCAACCGACCTTTCCTGCGGCTCATGGTCCCGGCTCCAATTATCGAGAATTTTTGCCCCGATTTCCAGTTTCTTGCGCGTTCGGGCCAGGAGCAGCGAAATGAGAACTCGGAAATTGGCGGTGGCGATGTTTTGGATGGCGATGGTGGCGGCGATGGCGGGCCGGGCGGAATCGCACAAGCCCCAGGCGGACGCGTTGGTGACGGTCTTCACGTACGACAGGACCGGCGTCCCGTGGGCGGTCATGATGCGGGCCCAGCGGGTGGCGACCGCGGCTTTCGCCGCGGCTGGCATAGAACTCCGATGGGTAAAGGGCCAGCGGCTCGAAGAACCGCGGAAGGTCGCCTCCGGGGAAGTGCTCACCGTGGTGTTCGACCTTTCGGCGCCGGCGCAGGCCTCGCTGGACGCGTTTGCCCGCACCCAACTGGGCGGCAGTGCCGACGGGGACGTGCACGTCTTCTACGGCCGCGTGAGCCGCTTCCCGGACCGCGTGCTCATGCCGGAGGTCCTGGGCAACGTGCTGGCGCACGAGTTGACCCATGCGCTCCAAGGCGTGGCGCGGCATTCCAGCGAAGGCCTCATGAAGGCCGACTGGGAAATCCCCGACTATCAGAAGATGAGCCGCGGTCCGCTCGCCTTCGCCGCCGTGGATCTGGAGTTGCTTCATGCCCACTTCAACAAAGAGGTGTCCCCGGAGCCTACCCTCGCCGCTGCCCGGTAAGGCCTATCACGCAAGAGCACCTTTTTCATGTATTTATGTGATACACTGAAAACTGTGAATGGATCTGTCCACAAGAATGTCACGCTCAGCCTGCCAGAGGCCTTGCTCCGGCGCTTTCGGATCTACGCGGCCACCCGGAACCAATCGATGACCAGCCTGATGGCCGAAGCCATCCGCGAGATTATGGATCGGGATGCGGATTCGGTGAAAGCCAAGCGGCGGTTCCTCGACCGCATCGAGCGCGCTCCGGACAGAGGGACGGGCGGAGCGATCCGCTGGAGCCGGGAAGAGTTGCATGAGCGTTGAGTTCATCGATACCAACGTCCTCATTTACGCTCACGATGGAGGCGCCGGCAAGAAGCACCGGCAATCGGTCCAACTGTTGAGCCGGCTGGTGGAGGATGGGGCTGGAGCGATCAGCGTTCAGGTGCTCGCGGAGTTCTACGCCGCCGCCACCAGGAAGCTCGGCATCGCCAGCCAGGAAGCGGAGGAGATTCTGGCCGATCTGGGCGGTTGGATCATTCACCGTCCCGGTCACGCGGATCTGCTGCGCGCAGTGTGCTTCCAGCGCCGTTACAAGATGTCCTGGCGGGACGCACTGGTTGTCAACAGCGCCGTCGAATTGGGCTGCGGCGTTTTTTGGAGCGAAGATCTGGCCGACGGGCAGCGGTACGGAAGCGTGACGGTGCGGAATCCGTTCGTCTGAAATCACGCGGCCGGCGTGCTTGGGCGCCAACCGCTTTTGAAGCCGTATTCGCTATTCATAAGTAAACACCTCCCAACGACTCTCCGCCCGGCACCGGGTAGAAGCTGACATGCGGGTCGCCTTCGTGCCACATATGGAAACGCAGCGTGAACCGTCCCTCGCCTTTGGAAATCTTCATGGTCTGCTCCGGTGAAACGCCGTGCGGAACCTCCGGTTGCGATGTCGATGTCGTCACAAATGCCCCCAGCA
>JBAWDI010000627.1:0-17293 GCA_049590695.1 Bryobacteraceae bacterium | reverse complement strand
GGATCACGTCGAAGCCGCCCAGTCCCGGCATCTGGAGATCCAGCAGCACGAGGTCGGGCTTGAGGCGTTCGATTTGGACGAGGGCGTCCTCGCCGTTCCCGGCCTCGCCCACAACCTCGACATCCGCCACCGGGCGCAGTTCGTCCCGCAGCACCTGGCGGGCGATCGGCTCGTCATCGACGATCAGGGTGCGTATTGGCGGCTGGCCCATCTTCATAGGAGTTAGCTTGAAAAGCCCGCATTGCGAAAGCATAACTGATCAACGGGCGAGATTCGGCGGTGACCGGCCATGATTCGGCCGCCAGCGGAAGCTTGCCGCAGGCTCACCTTCTCATGGTACGCAAAATTGCCGAAACTGAAACCGGGCTTCCGAAAGTCCGCCCCAAGCGCGTCCAACGTGGTGTCAAAAGTGGAAGCCGATGGTTGCCGTCAACGCGCGCGGGGTAACGTAATGGGTTCCGCTAAAGGTCGAAAGGAAGTTGTAGAGCGCCACTTTGTTGGCCAGGTTGACGGCCGACAGGCGAAGGCTCCACTTGCGTTTCTCGCCGTGGAAGAGGTTGTCGTCTCCAATCGCCAGGTCGAACAGGCTGCGCGCCGCGACACGCGGCGGGTTGTGGTCGTCGTTCTCTGTGCCGGCCGCTGGAATTTTGACCAGGTTGGAACCGTACTGCGATGCCGGGCACAACCCGGTCGGGCTGATCGGATTGGTAGGAGTGGCAAATACGCCGCCGCAATAGAGCCCTGCCTGAGACTGTTGATCGGGCGTCAGGCCGGACACGTCTACGATGCTATCCGTCCCATTGGGTCCATTCGCGCAATTGCCTCCCGCGCACGGCACTGGGCCCGCCACCAGGCCGCTGTCGTAGCGCCAGTTGAAGCCGAACCACGGTCCGTTCTTCCATGGCTGATATTGCAGGTGTGTGGTCTGGTTGAAAGCCTCGTCGTGGTCGATGCGGAACACCTCGCTGCCGCCCGGCACGGCGCCGATCCCGCTGATCTGCGGCGTGAAGAAACGCGCCGCCACGTGGGACATGACGATGAACGCCGAAAGGCCGTGGAAGTTCGGCATGCTGCCGCGGATGGCATACCCGGGAATCTTGGAATTGTTCCACTCGACGGGGAAGGTGATTGGTGTGTTGCCCAGAACGCTGAAGTCGTACGCCCCGTGCGTGTACTTCCAGATGTACTCGCCGTCCACCACGAAGTACCGCCCGAAGGCCTGCTGGAGACCGGCGTGAAACTCGTTGCGCCAGCCCGGAGCCAGCGGCGCGGTCCCTACGCACGGGCTAATGCTCTCCATAATCGCGCCGATCACGGCGTCATTGCATCCCAGGCTGGAAAGCACCAGGTTCTCGTTGAACGGCGTTTCGAGCGTGCGGGCATAGGAAATGCGCAGCACCGTGTTGGTGGCCTTCACGTTGTAAGCAATGCCGAGCCTTGGCTCTGCCTGGTTGGCGGAGGTGATGCCGTTGTAAGCATCGAAGCGCAGGCCGAGGTTGAAATTCCACGGTCCCTTGGTGATGGTGTCCTGGGCGAACAGGGCCAGTTCCCGGATGTTGGCGTGGCCATAATAGTTGTAGAGACCGCTGGTGGAATTGGGGCAGCCATCGGAAGCGGGCAGCGTGCCGGTCCGCGTCAGGTCGTAGCAGCCGAGCAAAGGCACAAAGCCGGGATTTGGCTGGAGCATCCCGCTGCATCCCGCCGGATTCGTCAGCGACACGCCCGTGTAAGGACTTCCATCGGGATTCAGGCACGGAGCGTTGTTGGTTGGATCGACGATCCCGATACCGTCCTTTTCCGTGACGATCGTGTCCATGTAGGTGGCGCCGATCTTCAGGTTGTGCACGCCCTTGGCGTACGATAAGCTGGCGCGCAGCCCGAGATTGGTCAGCGTGCGATTCTGGCCCACGGTCTGGAGCTGGAGATCTGGTGTAAGGTCGGCAAACGGGTCGCGGCTCGGATAGTAGTTATACTGATCCTGCCGCAGGAAGCCGCCCAACGTATATACGATGTGGGTGCCCTCCAAATGCGTCCAGGTGGGCGCGAAGTTGATCGTCCTGATCTGGGAGCGCTGATCCTGCGTGCCCACCACCTGGCCGTCGGGGCCGATGCCGCCATTGTCTACCACCAGTCCGCTCCAGGCGGTGGCGTTCTGGGCGTCATACGAGTTCGGTGTCTGGAACCAGGAACGTGTGAATCCCACGTTCAGGTTGACCGTGTCGGCCTGAGAGGGCTTGAAGTCGATGCGGTCGAACAAGTTCTGCTCGTTGCCGCGATCGTGCATAATGGCCAATTCGGGCCCGTCCAGGAACCGGCCGGTGTCCATGCCATTCGCCGAAATAAAGTTGCCCCAGGCCTTGCCGCCGTTCAGAAAATCGAATCCTCCATTGGTGCTGCCGAACGATCCGTAGGAAGCCGTGAAATCGCCGTGCGGCTGCGTCGCTCCCAGGCCGGACCGCGTAGTTACCACCACGACGACGCTGGTTTTGTCGCCATATTCGGCGGGCGGTGCGCCCTCGATCACCTCCATGGACTCGACCGAGTCCAGCGGAATCTGGTTCGAGAAAACTTTGCTTTGCTGATCGGTGATCGGCTGGCCGTCCAGGGAAAATGAGTTCTGAGCGTGATCGCCCATTCCGTGAAAAAGACCGTTGGAATCGGCCGCGATTCCGGGCGAGGCCAGCGTCACCAGCGAACTGAGCGACGAGGACTGGCTCTCCAGGGGAAGCGTGTCGAACAGCCCGCGGTCGATGTCGGTATGAGTGGTGGGCACCGTTTCGATCAGGTCTCCAGCCGCCTCCACATTTACCGTGGTCGACGCCTTGCCGAGTTGCATACTGACTTTGACGTCGAGAGGCACCGGGCTCCTTACGGCGACGTCCTGCATGCTACCCTGGAACCCGGATGCCGTGGCGGCTATGTGGTAGTTGTTAAACGGAAGGTTGTCAAACTCGAACCTTCCCTGGCCGTCGGTGACCGTTTGCCGATCATAGTGCGAAACGGGGTTCGTGATCTCTACCCCCGCGCCCACGATGGCCGCACCCGTTGGGTCCAGAATGGAACCGCGGATCGTTCCTGAGTTGCCGCTGGTGGATTGCGCGAAACTCAGCCCCGCGGTGAGACAAACGCAGATCACGGAAGCAATTTTCATCATGCCTCGATTGTGCGAGGCTGCGGAGGCTGAAGCCTAAGAGAATCCGACAGGCGGCCGGTCTTGGCCGCGGGTGGGCGGGATTTGCTCACGAGCGGGTCAGTTTGCAATTCAGTTGCAATTGAGGGCCTTTGGATTTCGCGCCAAACTGAAATGCAAACCAAGCAGTCTCACGGGATCGAGATCAGCAGGCCCCAGCTCATTCCGACCGACCGCTCGTGCCCTCGGCCAAAATTGTACTCGTAGCCCGGTTCGAGGTACCAGCCGAATCTATGCTTCGGGGAGGGCCAGAACATAAAATCCAGCACGATTTCACCGGCGACTGAGTTTGTCGTCATGCCGGATTCCCTTGTGTGAATCCACTCCGGACCAACGCCGAACATGAACTCCGCTTTCTTGGAGAGGGTCCAAGGCTTCTTAAACAGAAGGTCGGTACCCCACTCTGTCGAGTGGCGGCTGAAACTCGGCGTAACGCCCGCCTCCAGTTCCAGCCAGTTCTCTATTGGCGTGAGTTCAACCGCTACGGTGGGGCCGAAGCTCGATCCCCAGTCTTTGAGATTCCAGCCAGCGGCCCCGCCAAGCTCGACGACTGCGGCAGGCTCCTCATCGGGCGACTGCGCGAAGGCCTTTCCAGGGCAGAGAAACAGAGAAGCCAACAATAGGAATCTTGTCGCATTCACTCGATGTGCTCCTATCTAAGGCTCTCACATTCTTTTTTGCCAAGAGTTTCAGCAAGCGGGCTGAAAACGCCAATGAGCGGACTCCTAGAACGCGACGCCCAGCGTCGCCCGGTATGACCGGGGCTCAACGAAGTGTGTGCCGGAGCAAGTGGACAGGAAGTTGTACACCGCCGCTTTATTGGTGATGTTGAACGCTTCGAGCCGCAATGTCCAGCGAACCCGTTCGGTGTGGAACAGGTTGTCGCTTCCGACGGCCATGTTAAAGAGATTTCGGGAGCGGACGCGCGGCGGATTCGTGTCGTCGTTTTCGGTGCCGGGCGCCGGAATCTTCACCAATTTAGCTCCCCACTGCGGATAAGGCACATTGCAGGTGGTGATCGGATTGTAGATAGTGGCCACCTGGCTGCCGCAATAGAAGCCGATCTGGGCCTGCTGGTCGGGGGTCAGTGCGAGCGCGCCGGCCAGGTCCGGAATGGCGCCGGCCACGATGCCGCTGTCGAAGCGCCACGTGAACGCCACCCATGGGCCATTCGTCCGCGGCTGATACTGTACGTGCGTCGTGCTCTGGAAATTCTGATCGTGATCGATTCGCACGACATAGGCATTCGGAATATCGGTGTTATCGAAGATCAGTCCGCCGTCCTCCGGGCCGAAGACACGCGCCCGCGTGTGCCCCAGTTGCGTGTAGGCGGTCAGTCCTTTGTATTGCCGAAGCGACAGCCGGGACGAGAATCCATCCATCTTGGAACGGTCCCATTCGATCGGGAAGAAGATCGCGGTGGTGAAGAGGTTGTCCAGGTCAAAGGCGTTTCGGGTGAACTTCCAGAAATAGTCGCCTTCAAACACGAAATGCGAACCGAAACTCTGTTCCAGGCCGACGTTGTACATGTTGCGAATTCCCGGCTGGAGAGGAACGCTGGCCTGGGCTCCGAAGACGTTCGCCGCCAGGCCGCCCGCTCCGGTTGCGCCGGACAACACCAGATTCTCATTGAGCGGAGTTTCGTAGGTATGCGAATAGGCAATCCGCAACACCGTCTTGGTGGGCGCGATCAGGTAGGACAAAGCCGCCCGGGGTTGCGGTTGGGTGCCTTTGCTGATGCCGTCGTAGCGGTCCCACCGGAACCCCAGGTTGAGCGTTAGCTTGCCGAAGTTGATGCTGTCCTGTGCATAGAGCGCCTGTTGCCGGATGTTGGCATGGCCGTAGTACTTGAACAGGGAGCCGCCCCGGGTGAGGTCTAAGGGGACGAGCCCTGGCGCGAGGTTCGGATTGGCTTGAAACCCCGCGGCCTGGCAGTTGTCCGGATTGGTCAATCCGGGATCCAGCACGGCATTGCCATCGGCGTCGAGACAGACGGGGTTGAATGTCGGATCGGTCAGCCCGAGGGTGAACTTCTCCGTCAGGATGGTGTCCGTGATCTGCGCGCCGAATTTGGCATTATGACGCCCGTGCAAATAGTTGAGGTCGGTTTTTATACCGAGGTTAGTCAAGCTCCTGGTCTGGCTCATCGTGGCCGGCTGGTCGGAAAAGGGATCGGCGCTCGGGTAGTAATCGACCAAATCCCGCCGCACGAACGGATTCACCGCCAGCGTGACAGAAGGACTGAATACATGTACCCAACCGGGGCCAATGCTGAAAGAGCGCACCATCTGCTTCTGATCCTGCCCGGAAGCCTCCTGATCGTATTGATTGGGAATCTGGAACCAGTTCCGGGCGGCCAGCACGTCCAAATGGAGCATATTCGAAGTAGACGGTTGATAGTCGGATCGTGAGAACATGTTCATGTTGTTGCCGATGTCATGGAAGGCATCGTGCTCGGGGGGATCCAGAAAACGGCCCGACCGGGACCCGTTCACAGCAAAGAACTGGCCCCATTTTGCCCCGCCAAAACCGACATCGCCCTGCTCTTCGAAGGTTCCGAAAGAGCCGTACCCGCTGGAAAAACTGCCGTGCGTCTTCTGGCCGAGACCCGAGCGCGTTACGGCTGTTACCACCAGCGACGTCTTGTCGCCATACTCGGCCGGCGTGCCACCATAAACCGCTTCGATGGATTCAATCGCATTCACAGGAATCTGCGTGGAGAAGAGACTTCCCTGCTGATCGGTGATGGGTTGGTTGTCGACCGAAAGAGCCATTTGGGCGTGATCGCCGAGCGAATGAAAGAAGCCGTCCGAGTCCGCCACCACGGCGGGGGTGGAGAGGGTGATGATGTCGCTCAGCCCGGTGCTGATCGCGGCTGTCGGCAACTTGGAAAACAGCTCGCGATCGGCGTCGGCATGCGCGGAGGGCGTGGTCTCCATGAGCGGCGCCTCGGAAGTTACCGTCACCGCCTCGCGCTGCGCCCCCACCGCCAGGCTGATTTCGAGGTTCACCGGCACCTCGCTGCGAATTGTCAAATCGCGATGATGATGCTCGAAGCCGGGGGCGTTGATCTCGAGGTGGTAGACGTTGGGCGGGATGTTCGAAAACTGAAACTCGCCGGAAGCCGGGGTGACAACCTCCCGGCGGTACAAGGTCAAGTTGTTGGATAAATCCACCGTCGCGCCGGGGATGGCCGCGCCGCTGGGATCGGTCACCTTCCCGCGCACGGTTCCCGCGGTCCCCATCGATTGGCAGAACGCGGGCAGAGCCAACAACGAGAATACGAGACAAAACCGGATCATTGGACCCTCCTGTCCGAAATTCTCACGAACATCACGGAAGCAATTTGCATCATTCCTCGATTGTGCGAGACAGCGGAGACTGACGCCTAAGAGAATCCGACGGGCGGCCAATCTCGCCCGCGGGTGGGCGGGATTGATTCATGAGCGGGAGAAACGCGGCCGGGCAGCCTCGCACCGGGCGCGAGTTCTACCAATGCAGAATATGCCTGATATTGTGCGCCTGACGCTTGCTGGCGATGAGCTGCAGCGAGTTACTCAGGGTGACGAGCCACCGCTGGCTGCTGATGGCGCTCATTTTGCGCACGTGGTTCACATTGACGATGGCGTTGCGGTGCACGCGTTGAAACTGCGCGTCGCCCAGACGCTCCTGGATGGCGCGCAGCGACTGCGTGGCCAGCAGGCGCTGCTCCGCTGTGACAATCCATACCAATTCCCGCTCGGCCTGGAATGCCAAGATCTCATCGGCGTCCAGCAGGAGGTAGTCGGCGCCGTTCCGCCCCACCACCTTGCGCCCCTGGGCCGAATCTGTCGCGTCGGTACCCGCGGCGATCCGCGCCACCTGATCGGCGATCCCCAGACGGCGGCCCCGCATGTTTCTGGCGCGCTCCACCGCCGTGCGCAGCCGTGCTTCGTCGACCGGCTTGAGGAGGTAATCCACCGCACCCGCCTCAAACGCCTGGACGGCATGCCGATCGGACGCCGTGACGATCACCACCACGGGCGCATGTACTCCGGTGAGGTGGCGCGCTACTTCGAATCCGCTCATCATCGGCATTTGCAGGTCGAGCAAGACCAGGTCGGGCTTCAACTGCTCGATCCGCAACAATGCATCTTTGCCGTTATCGGCCTCGCCCACCACCTCGACATCGGGCCACAACTCCAGATCCTCACGAAGCACGCGGCGAGCGACGGGCTCATCGTCCACGATCAGGGTCTTTAGGACAGGAGGGTCCATCACATATTAGATCTACAGCGAACCGCCTCCGGGACAGCACGGAAAACTCACGAACGGGGAGCGGCGCCGTTGAGCGGACTATCTGGCGGAGTCAGCGGAATTTCGATGGAAATGGAAAAGGCTAATGCTAGTTCAGGCGGTCTAAATCACCACATATTGAGTTGCAGCCGGACTGTTATTACCGGGAGCGGACGGAGATCTGGAATTGATCGGCCGCCCCGCAACTTCGATTTGGTGAAGATGCGTCTCTCTTGGCTTCTCGCTGAACCGCCAAACAAGTCCGCCGGTGGCGAGATTGTGTCTTCTGGTGCAATATTTGCTGCGCTCAAGGAAGGTTCGCCGTACAGTATTAGGGTAACGCTCCGCGGGGAGGATTCGGGCGATGCTGGGCAGATCCGTAGCGCTTTTTACAGTCTTGACCGCGCTGTCGTTGAGTGTTCTGGCCAGCGACAGCAAAAAGAATCCCAAGGACGACCCGGACGAGATTGGGAATCGGAACGTCGGCCAAGGCGTCAACTTCTATTCCCTGGAAAAGGAAATCGCTCTGGGCAAGCAGTTGGCCCAAGAGGTGGAGCGCCAAGCCAAGGTCGTTGACGACCCCATCATCGCGGAGTATGTAAACCGCTTGGGCCAGAATCTAGTCCGGAACTCCGACGCCAAAGTGCCTTTCACCATCAAGGTGCTGGATAGCGAAGAGGTGAACGCCTTTGCGTTGCCCGGCGGTTTCTTCTTCGTCAACACCGGCCTGATTCTAAAGGCGGACACCGAAGCGGAATTGGCCGGTGTCATGGGGCACGAAATTGCCCATGTGGCCGCCCGGCACGGCACGCGGAACGCCACGCGCGGCCAACTCGCACAAATCGGAATGATAGCCATGTCGATCGCCATCCCATATGGTTGGACCGGTTACGCCATCCGGCAGGGCGCGGGCCTGGCCATCCCCATGGGCTTTCTGACGTTTTCCCGAGCCAACGAGAGGGAGGCGGACCACCTGGGCCTGCAGTACATGTACAAGGCCGGCTACGACCCCGCAGCGTTCGTGGATTTCTTTGAAAAGATCGAGACTCTGGAAAAGAAGAAGCCCGGCACTGTCGCCAAGGTCTTTTCGACCCATCCCATGACCGATGACCGCATCAAGGCTGCACAGGACGAGATTCAGAAGGACTTGGCGCCGAAGGACGAATATGTAGTTAACACGTCGGAGTTCAACGATGTAAAGGCGCGTATCGCCATGCTGCACGGCCGGCGCGAGGTTGACACCAAATCCGACCCGAGCCGTCCCACACTGCGCCGGGCTCCAGGCAGCGGCAATGGCCCCGTGGACACGAACAATGACGGGACCACGCCAAAAACCGATCAGGACGATCGGCCGACACTCAAGCGCCGCGACGACGGCAGCTAAGCGCGAAGTCCGTTCATTGGAGGTTTAAGCCCGTTTACAGACGCTCGTAGCCCGTTTGCGAGAGTACGTTGGGCTGCGTATGGAATCCTCGCAATACTGGAGTCATGAAAAGCGTTCTCGCTGTCACCGCTCTAGGTTTGCTCGCTTTCACCTTAACGCCTCGGGTTTTTGCACAATCGCTGGGCAATGCCGGCACCATCGAAGGAGTAGTCGTCGACCCGTCCGGCGCCGCCGTCGCACGAGCCGTGGTGAGCATCCACAATCCTCTCTCGGATTACAAACAGTCCACCACAACGGCTGCGGACGGCTCCTTCCGGTTGGTCAACATTCCGCCTAACCAGTACCACTTGGAAGTGAGGGCCTCCAGCTTCGCCGTTTTCTCGCAGGACGTCACCATCCGGAACTCCCTGCCAGTCCAGATCAAGGCGGCTCTGGAGATTGCCGGTGCCGAGACAACGGTCACCGTGGAGGCGGCCGGCGCGGACTTGCTGGAGGTGAATCCCTCCGATCACGTCGACGCCGATCGGGCGCAGCTTTCCAAGCTTCCCAACATCGACCCCGGAGCCGGCCTCAGCGACGCGATCACCTACAGCTCGGGCGGTGTCGCCGCCGATGGCAATGGGTCTTTCCACCCCCTCGGCGATCACGCGCAGGTCAGCTTCGTGATCGATGGACAACCCATCAGCGATCAACAGAGCAAAGTCTTCTCCACCCAGCTTCCCACCAGTGCCATCCAGAGCATGGAGCTGGTGACGGGATCGCCGGACGCCGAGTTTGGCGACAAGACCAGCCTGGTCGCCAACATCACCACGCGCTCCGGCCTCGGAGCGGGGCGGGTGTTTGGCAACTTCGATGCGAGCTACGGCGCGTTCGGCACCACCGGAGGTTCCCTGGGGATCGGTTTCGGCAGCGCGAAAATCGGGAATTTCCTGGCCGTTGACGCCACCCGGAGCGGCCGCTTCCTGGACACTCCCGAGTTCACCCCCTTCCACGACATCGGCAACAACGAGACCATCTTCGATCATTTCGACTTGGAGCCCAACGGGAAGGACTCCTTGCACCTCGACCTGTTCGCCGCGCGCAACTGGATTCAGATCCCCAACGACTATGACCAGTTATCGCAGGATCAGCGCCAGCGCGTAGCCACCTGGAGCGCCGCCCCGGGCTACCAGCACACCTTCAACGCCCACGCCCTGCTGACCGTCAATCCGTACATCCGCAAGGACGAGTTCTTCTACTACGGCAGCCGCGACCCGTTCGCCGATACGCCGTCCACCCAGAATCAAAGCCGCCAGTTGCTGAACTGGGGTGTGAAGAGCGACCTCTCCCTGACCGCCGGCCACCACAATTTGAAAATCGGAATCGACGCCAAGCAGACGCGGCTGCTCGAGAATTTCGGCTTTGGCATTACCGACCCGAACTTCAACCCCATCTGCGTCGACGCCGAGGGCGATTCCGCCGGCCCCTCGAGCCTCCTGAATCCCAACCAGTGCGCGGGGCTCGGATTGACGGCTAACCCGAACCTGCTCCCCGGCCTGATTCCCTACGATCTCACCCGCGGCGGGAGCATGTTCGACTTCCACGGCGCCGGCAACGTCGATCAGTTCGCGGTGTATGCGCAGGATGCCATCACGCTGGGCCATTTCCTGTTCAACGTCGGTTACCGCGCCGACCACTATGCCGGCCTCACCACCAACAACGGCGCCGAACCGCGGGTCGGCATCGCCTACAACATCAAGGGGACGGGAACCGTGCTGCGCGTGGCGTACTCGCGCACGTTTGAGACGCCGTTCAACGAAAACCTGCTCCTTTCGAGCGCCACCGGATTGGGCGGACTGGCGCAGAACGTGTTCGGCGGCGTGTCCACACCCATTCAGCCCGGCCGCCGCAACCAGTTCAACACCGGTTTCCAACAAGCCATCGGCAAATACCTGATGGTGGACGCCGATTATTTCTGGAAGTTCACGCACGGCGCTTACGACTTCGACACGCTGCTGAACACCACCATCACCTTCCCCATTTCCTGGCACAACTCGAAACTGGATGGCGTTACCGGCCGCGTGAGCACCACCAACCTTCGCGGTTTCCAGGCATACTGGATTTTCGGCCATACCCGCGCGCGGTACTACCCGCCGGAGGTCGGCGGCCTGATTTCCCAGGGGACGCCCCTGGCCGGCGGCGTCTTCCGCATCGACCACGACCAGGCATTCCAGTCCACCGGCAATTTCCGCTACCAGCACAAGAGCGCCGAGTGGATCGCGCTCACCTGGCGTTACGATAGCGGCCTGGTGGTGAGCGGCGTGCCCGACGTGGCCGCCGCGCTGGCGCTTACCGCGGCCCAGCAGACCTCCATCGGCTTCGCCTGCAACGGAGTCTACGCCACTTTCACCAACCCGATTACCACCTGCAATGGCACCGGCACGTCGACGTTGTTGACGCTGCCGCAAACCGGCACGGAGAACGACGATCACAACCCCGACCGCGTGAAGCCGCGCAACGTCTTCAACGTGGGGATCGGCACCGACAACCTGTTCCACACGGAAAGCCGCGAAAAGTTCACTGCGTCCTTCGACATCGCCAACATCACCAACAAAGTGGCCCTGTACAACTTCCTGTCGACGTTCAGCGGGACGCATTTCCTGCAACCGCGCACGCTCATCGCCCGCATCGGCCTGGTGTTCTGAGTCTTAGGTGGGACAGACGATCGCCTTTTGTCGTCTGTTGGAGAGGGCCTTCGGCCCGCGAAACCCCCTGAAAAACTGAGCCAGCACGCTGAGCGGCAGGTCTGACCTTGTGGGGCAGCTTTATAAGCTGCGGCCGATTGGCAATCGGCCCACTGGCGCGGCCGCGGTGGACTGGCGGCGGTAACCAACCGCCGCGCAGGTTGGAAACCTGCCCCACATCGAGGGCGCACGACGTTGTGTAGCACAGTGAGTACTTGGAGGATTTTTCGACCCTGTCAACCGGCCCCTTATGGCCAACCTGCCGCACAGAGCGGCAGAGCCCTACGGCCAACATCCCGTCGAGCCTAAGGCTCGCATGGAATTCGCGCTGAACCGTCGCGGGCTCCCGCGAGCCAGCCAGTATTGTTCACTGGTGCCGTATTCGGTACCATGGAATCGTGTCCAACGCCAGGAAAACCCTGGCGGGAATGCGGAGAAACGCCCACAACCGGCGTATGGAGGACCTGGAAGTCGTCGCACATCGTTTCGGATTCGAAGCATGAATGAGTTCGCCAATGTCGACAAGTACCCATTCACGATTCGCCCGCTGTCATCTGAAGACGGCGGTGGGTTCTTGATCGAATACCCAGACCTTCCGGGTTGCCATTCGGACGGTGATACGGCCGAACAGGCCGTAGTAAACGGTCGGGATGCCTTGCGCTCCTACCTGCTTAGTTGCCGCAAACACGGCGATCCCATACCGAAGCCCAGTTCGCCTGCTGCGTCGAGCGGGCAATTCCGGGTACGGATGCCCAAAAGTCTGCACGCCCGATTGGTGGCCCAATCGGAGAGGGAGGGCGTGAGCTTGAACATACTGGTAGTTGCAGCCGCCGCCCAGACCTTAGGCCAACATGAAACCAGCGCGCGCAGAAAGCAACCTCGTAGCCGACGCGCCGCCTAGCAAGGGCAAGGAATTGTTCAGAAAGCTCACCTATCGACCGCTGGCCACATTCCTGGCACGACTCTTTCCGAGTGCGCGACCAGGCAGGATCTATCGGGCGCTGTCTCGTCTGTCTTCCGAACATCAGTGTCCCATTCAGCCTCGATCCGACGGTGCACCCGAGCAGATTCTACTCACCCGACCTCAACGGCTAAACCGCCGTCCTCAGACAGCGCGCCGAACTGCGATTGCCTACGCTGCAGTCGCGTGCGTAGAATGTTGGCGTGGACACGGATGACGACGCGAACTACGGGGCGACACGCCGTTTGGTCGTGGGGGCGATGCTGACCTTCGGACTTGTGTCCGTTGCGCGCGCTGCTTCCGACAGACGCGCGATGCGCGATTACCTCTACGTCAACAGTTTTATATACGAGATCCCCGGCCGCATACAGAGGCTTGTGAAGGCCAAGGGGTTTCGAGCGTTGTGGGTGTTCTATCCTGATGGACACCTGGACGTTGTTGAGTGCGGCCTGGAATTCGACTTCGAGAAAAAGCGTCTCCGAGCCCTTCTTGCCGGAGCCGTCGTCGAGCACGGTAACTGGGAGAAGCGTGAATTGTCGTCGGTGGCAGTTTCATTGCCTTGCTCTCGTTTTCCACAACCACCAAAAGCCCCGCCCTGCAAGCCGCCAGAGACGTTTCTACTCGGACGCACTGAGGCAGGCCCTCCGGGCCTTTTGGGGAAGGCGCTACTTCCACCTGTCAACCCGAATATGAGCCTTATTGCCGCACCGAGTCTTGACAACTTCGAAGATCTCCGAAGGCTTCTGGATCGCGAGCATCGATGAGGTAGTGCGCGGCTGCGGAGATCGGCAACGAGAAACACCCCTGCCCGATTGAGCGCAGGGTGTCGATTGCCCGCCACTATCGCGCCACTCGGAAACTGGTGCCACTGGGCAGATAAACGGGCCTGTCGGAAAGTGGCCAGACCACGCCGGAGAGAATGATCCGCCCGGCCCGCCGGCCCCACCTGTGGGACACTGGCACTAAGCCCGCATGCGCCAGGCCCGCGCCGCTTTTCGCTATCCCAACTACCGCTACTATATGAGCGCCCGGTTCCTGACGCCGCTCGCTTCTGAGATGCAGGCGGTGGCGGTGGCCTGGCAGGTGTACGGGCTGACGCATCGGCCGCTGGATCTCGGGTTGGTGGGGCTCGCGCAGTTTCTGCCGGGCATCTTCCTGTTCCTGGCGGCGGGGCATACCGCGGATCGCTTCCCGCGGCTGCGCATCCTGCAGACTTGCCTGGCCGCGTTTTCCCTGTGTTCCGTGCTGCTGCTGGCGCTCACTGTGCACGGCCTGGCTTCGGTCTATCCGATTTATGCGGTGCTCCTGCTGAACGGCGCCGTGCGTGCGTTCAACCATCCAGCAGGCCAGGCGTTCCTGCCGCTGCTGGTGCCCGAGGAAGATTTCCCCAACGCGGTGGCCTGGAGCTCTTCCATTTTCCAGGCGGCCACCATCGCCGGGCCGATGGTTGGCGGAGTGCTGTACGGGGTGAGCGGGAGTCCCATTCCGGTCTACGCGTCCGCCGCCATCGCGTATCTCACGGGGTTGGGGATGGTGTCGGCCATATGGGTGCGGGCCCCGGAACGCCCGCGGGCAGCATCCTTGGGCATGGTGCTGGAAGGGTTTCGCTACATCTGGCGCAACCAACTGATCCTGGGCGCCATCTCGCTGGACCTGTTCGCGGTGCTGCTGGGCGGCGCGGTGGCGCTGTTACCGGTGTACGCGCGGGAAATCCTGAAAGTAGGCGCGGCGGGGTTGGGGATTCTGCGCAGCGCGCCCGGCGTGGGCGCGGTGGCAATGGCCATTGTGGTGGCCCACAGGCCCTTGACGCGGCGCGCGGGAGTCGCCATGCTGTGGTGCGTGTTCGGCTTCGGGCTCTTCACTGTGGTCTTCGGACTTTCGCGCAACCTGGCGCTCTCGCTGGCGGCGCTGGCGCTGGCGGGGGCGTGCGACATGGTGAGCGTCATCGTGCGCCAGACCATGATTCAGCTCTCGACGCCGGACGAAATGCGCGGCCGGGTGAGCGCCGTCAACATGGTGTTCGTGGGCGCCTCGAACGAAGTGGGCCAGTTCGAATCGGGGATCACCGCGCAATGGTTCGGGACGGTACCGGCGGTGGTGCTGGGCGGGTTGGGAACCATCGCGGTGGTGGCTGTCTGGGCGCGGTTGTTCCCGGCGCTACGAGCGGTGAAGGACCTGGGCGGGGTGACGCGCTAGCCCGCGGTGCGCACTTTGGCCTTGACGAAATCCATCTCGGTCTGCTTGGGGATGCCGGGCTCGAAGCAGCGGCGGCAGCGGGCCTCGTACATATCGGACGCGCCCACCACGATCAGCTCGTCGGAACCGCGCAGGCGCTGCGTGTGCTTGGCCGGGTTGCCGCAGCGCACGCAAATGGCCAGCGTCTTGGTGATCGATTCGGAAAGCGCCAGCAGGTCGGGGATGGGCGGGAAGGGCCGGCCCAGGTAGTCCGTGTCGAGGCCGGCGACGATCACCTGCTTGCCGCTGTCGGCCAGGCGCTGCGCCACGTCCACCAGTTGGGGTCCCATGAAATTGGCCTCGTCGATGCCCACCACTTCCGAGCGCCAGTCGATGCGCTCGGTGATGTCGCCGGCGCTCGCGACCACCTGGGAGTGCATGCGCAGGTCGCCGTGCGAGACGATCTCGTCATCCGAATAGCGCGTGTCGATCGACGGCTTGAACACCTCCACCCGCTTGCGCGCGATCATGGCCCTGCGCAGGCGTCTGATCAACTCCTCGCTCTTGCCCGAGAACATGGGCCCGCAAATCACTTCGATCCATCCGACGTTGCCGGTGATAATATCCATACGAACCGTTCAGCATGGCACAAACGGGGGGTGGGAATCCAGCCCCCGGTTAACTCCGGGCGCGCCAGGCCATCGGCTCGACCGGCCCCAGCAGGAACAGGTACACCATGGAGCCAGCCAGCGCCACGCCAGCGGAAACCGCGAAAGCCCAGAAGAACACGCCGGTCTTGTCCACCACGAATCCGGTGATGGCGGGCGCCGTAACCCCGGCCAGGTTCCCCACGAAGTTCTGCAAACCGGACCATCGGCCCGCGGCGCGGGGCCCGGCGATGGTCTGCGTGATGGCCCAGTGGCTGGATGCGTATACGCCGTACGACATGCAACCCAGCATCAGGAAGACCATGGACGCCACGGGACTGGAAACCCAGGCGACCCCCAGGATGATCGTGGCTCCGCCCAACCCCGCTCCCGTGCAGGTCTTGCGGACGCGCGTGGGCGTGGCGCCGGCGGCGATCAAGCGATCGGACAGCCATCCGGTTACGGTGGTTGCGGAGGCCGTCAGAAAGTATGCGGCCGAGCCAATGGTGGCCATCAGGCTCATGGAAAAATGCCGCTCCCGAACCAGATAAAAGGGCAGCCAGGTGAGCAGAAAATACCAGAAATAGTTCGCGCAGAAGAGCCCCAGGAAGGTGGCCCATGCCGAACGCCGGCGCAGAATATCCGGAATACTTGGAATGCCCCTGGGGTGGCCCTCGGCGATGCCCGGCCCGCGCGGCATCCATTTCACCCAGCCCGGCAGCCACAACAGGCTGCCCAGTCCCAGGGCGATGAAGAACGGCCGCCAGCCGAAGTGCGCCATGAAGAGACCGCCCGCCAGCGTGCCCAGCGCCGGTCCGACTTTCGTGCCGGCGTCGATCAATGCATTCGGCAATCCGCGCTGATGCTCGTGGAAATGCGCGGCCAGGATCTTCGAATAACACGGATACGCCACCGACTCCCCGATCCCGAGCAGCAATCGCAGCGCCAGCAGCACCGCGAATCCGTGGATCAAGCCGGTGGCGGCCGTCGCTAGCGACCAGAGGAAGAATCCCGCCGCGAGAACCCAGTTCACGTCAAAGCGATCCACCAGCCAGCCGGCCAGGATCTGGCACGCGGCGTAGGTCCAAAAGAAAGAGGAGAGCAGTATTCCCAGTTGCGACGCCGAGATTCCCAATTCATCTTTGAGCAGCGGCGCCGCAATGGAAAGATTCCCGCGATCGATGTAGTTGATGGAGACGGAGAGAACCAGCAGGAGTACCACGCCTCGCAAGGCGCCCGAAACTCTGGGTCGAAGTGGAGTCGCGGGCGCAGTCACGGGTGCTCTTTCAGTTCGTGCGGTAGTTGGTGAACTGTGTATCGATGCCGAAATCCGTTTCGCGCAGCAGCTTGATGACCTGCTGAAGGGTGTCGCGGTCGCGGCTGGCGACGCGCACGAAATCGCCCTGGATGGAGGCCTGCACCCGGAGCTTGCTGTCCTTGATCTTTTTCACGATCTCGCGCGCTTTTTCGATGGGGATGCCCTGCTGCAACGAAATCTCCTGGCGCACGGAGGAGCCGGCGGCCGGAATGATCTCTCCGTAGGTCAATCCCTTGAGCGGCACCTTGCGCCGGACCAGTTTGGATTCGAGCAGGTCCACCACTGCCTTGAGCTTGAATTCGTCCTGGCTGGACAAAACGACCTTGTTGTCCTTCTCGTTGAGCTCGATGTTGGACTTCGAGTCCTTCAGGTCGTAGCGCTGATGAATTTCCTTGAGCGCCTGCTGGATGGCATTGAGGACTTCGGGCATTTCGATTTTGGAGACGACGTCGAAGGTATTGTCGGGCATAGGCTACTCCGGGAGCTGGGAATCGGGGTCCTCCGGTTCCAGATTGTCGATGTCTAACCCCAGGATGGAGCCGGTGCGGACGCGTAGCGGCGTCACCCGGCGCACCACCCCACGCGCGGGAGGAGGAAACGCAGGATGGGGAGGCTCGGGC